>JAIEMR010000133.1 GCA_019751935.1 Alphaproteobacteria bacterium | reverse complement strand
GTTTAAAATTCTTCTTCATGGGACACTCATGGGGCAGTTGAGGGCAGCAATCAACAAACTTAAAACTTGTCTTTAAAAGCAAGTTTTTGTCATTTACAATGCTTTTAAGTAAATGCCAAATAGGCAAAATTGCTTTTTGTGCTAGTCAAATTCTGGTTTTATAAAGAGATAGATGAGCTATGGATAAAAAGGACATATTGTTATTAGGGTTAAGGGGTGCTCATGCGTTTTCTCCTGTGCAAATACAAAAATTATTTTTTTTAATTGATGAAAATATTGGGAATATGGTAGGTGGTCAATTTTTTAATTTCAAACCATATGACTATGGGCCTTTTGATAAAAATGTATATATCAATTTGGAAAAACTTCGGGATGAAGGTTTAGTCAGTATATCTAATGACAACCAACCTTCGTTGCGTTCTTATCAGCTTACACCAGAGGGAGAAAACGAGGCAAATCAAATAGCTACTAATCAAGAAGACAATATTTTAAATTACATAAACACATTGTCAGAATTTGTAAGGAGATTATCTTTTCGCGAGTTAGTTGCAGCAATTTATGATGCTTATCCTCAAATGAAATCTAATAGTGTGTTTTTTGAAAAATGACGGTTGTTATCGGAATATATTGTAGTGATGGTATTGTAATAGCGGCTGATAGCGCACTCACAATAAATGGTATGGTTGAGCAGACATATTCAGAAAAAATTACATGTGTTAATAACGATTTAGTCATTGGTTTTGCTGGTGACTTAGGTTTTAGCCAGCGGTACAAGAGTTGTATTCTTGCGGCTTTTTTAGACTCTCAATCAAAAGCTAAAACACCAGAGGAAATCGTAAAAACTCTTTGCACGGCTGGGCTTAATGAATATTTAAGTACCCATCAAGCAAACTTACCTATAGAAGTGCCGACTAGTTTTGTCGTTGGCTTTGTTCATAATGAAGTACATTGCTTGATTCTTTTGCCAGAGAAAAATTTTCAACCCGTGATGATAAATCAAGATATGCCATTTTGTTCTATTGGCAGCGGTCATTATCTTACTAATCCATTTTTATGTTTTATCAAAAATGTGTTTTGGAAACGCAATACAGTGCCTGAAGTTTCTGTTGGTATATTTTCAGCGCTTATGGCGTTGAATTTAGCGATTCAAGTGAATCCTGGGGGTATCAATGGCCCTGTCCATGTAGCAGTTATACGAAAAGATAATGAAAATAAATACTATTGCAGAAAACTTCATGAAGATGAACTTTCAAGTCATCAGGCGAATTGTGATGAAGCGTTGAGGTATTTTGCTCAGTATTCACATGTTTTTGATAAAGATGTTAATTCCTCTCATCTCATACCCCAGCCCCCAAAAACTTGATGAGGCTAAAAAGTAAATCAATCGGTTATTTCCTTATGTTTTTCTAAATAATAATCTCTTAGTAAAATAGAAGCTGGGGTTAAAAACTGTTCCCAGCTTTTACCGTTTTCAAATAAATATTTCTTAAAAGAGTTAAACTTTTCCTCATCGATTGCTTCATTCATAATTGCCATGGCCCATATTTGAGTATCATATTTGGTCTTTGGTGAGTATTTCTTTTCTAATCGAACAACAAGGTCGTCTTTTATTTGCTGAAATATATTGGTAAGGCCACTTTTATGGAGCTTTTCGCTATCATATGTAGTTAGACCTAAAGGGCTGTTTGCACTGTTACTCATTATTTTTTTCTTTCTGCGAGAGAAATTAACATAAGCTTACTAAGCGATTTCATGTCTGTTTTTATTTCTGTCATATCTGTTGAAAGAGTATCAATTTTAGTTTTGTAGCCACCGATAGAAAATATTAATCTTACAATGGCAAACAATATACCAAATATTATTCCCACTGCTTCTATCCATTGAAAGGTTGTTAGATCCAAAACAACTTACTGCCAACTATCCCACTTTACATAGTAATATAAAAATTAAAAGATTTTACTGCCAGTTGAATAATTCAAGTTATGGCACTCTAGGATTTTTCCAAGCCATTTGCCCCTTTAGTGTCCCTCAAACGTCAAAATAATTTGTTTCTCCTTTGAATTGCTTGCGTTTATGATTATTGTTATACGGTTTAATACACCGTTGTTGCCATTTATCCTTGTCTATTGTAGAGTGTTTCCACCTACAAAAGGTGAGACACATATGGCAACAATTGAAACACGAGAAAATAACGATGGCACTACTGGTTATCGGGTTAAAGTTCGTTTAAAGGGGTTTCCCACTCAATCAGCTACTTTTACACGCAAAACAGATGCGAAAGAATGGGCTAAACAAACCGAAACTGAAATAAAACAGGGCCGTTATTTCAAAACTGCTGAAGCGAAAAAGCATACAGTTGGAAAGCTTATAGACCGTTATTTGAATGATACAAAGAAACGTAATCCCAAACGTTATCAAGATATTAAAGGAATTCTTGAGTGGTGGAAAAAAGAGATAGGTGTTTATCTTCTCTCTGATATCACAAAGGCTTTCATCATAGAAAGGCGAGATAAGCTGCTCAGTACCAGCAGTAGTAATAATGTGGAAAAACGCTCTTCTTCCACTGTGAATCGCTATATGACGGCTTTAGGACATGTATTTACCCTTGCAATCAATGAGTGGGAGTGGATGCATGACCACCCCATGAAGAAAATATCAAAATTACCAGAACCTAGGGGGAGAGTTCGTTACCTAGATGATGATGAACGAGAAAGATTATTAAGAGCCTCTAAAGAGGAAGAGAATTATCTTTATCTTTTAGTTGTTTTGGCTCTTAGTACGGGTGCAAGGCACGGGGAGTTAATAGACCTGTTGCGTAAGTAGGTCTGAAAAGAGTTTACTGGTTTGACGTTGTTTTCCTGAAGGTTTTGTGTATCATGCAGGAGCGAAACCATTTTTAAGATTAACGATCCCGGCAATAATATTGAACTTGATGTTGTAGCGTTTGCGTTTATTGCGATAGCAGTCTTTGAGGATTCTAAAAGTTTTGATGTTTGCTAGGACATTTTCAACCTTAACACGAATCCGTGATAAGGCTCTGTTGTACTCTTTTTCTTCCCTATCTAAAGGTTTCTTTTTCGTGGCTTTATAGGGGATTTCGGTTTCTTGGTGCAGTTTATCTAATCCTTGATATCCCGAATCAACTGTTTAAGGAAATCCCAAAATGTTGTGTAAAAAAGCCATGCAAAAGCGCTGCTGGGTTCTTTTGATTTTTAGTGTATCTTGCCTATTTCTATTAATAAGCAAAGGCGAAGCGAGAATTGGCAATGGCAGCCATAGAGTTAGGCCACATGTTAACCCAAATGGTACTTATGTGCAGCCTCATGTACGTACTAATCCACGTGCCAGTAAGCCAAGAAACAACTGGTCATCTAAAGGAAATGTCAATCCAAATACTGGGAGGAAAGGAAGCAAGGACAGGTATAAGTAGAAATATAAAAACCGAAAGGGTACTGGCTGCAATGTTCTTAAATAATTTAAAGTATCATGAGTTTGGGTTTGTTAAAGTCCTCATTTGTTCGATAACGATGGCATTGCTTTTAGGAGGGGGTGGAGGATACCGATGGATAAATAGTGAGAAAAATATTTCGCACTTTGATAAGGATTCCACTCAATGTCAAGCATACGCCTTTGAGAAATTTCCTCCAAATATAATACAGCAGCTACAGTATAAGCCCGTATACAATCCTCAAGCTATGATATTGGCAAGGCAGGGATCTTCATTATTAGCAAATTGATCATATTACACCCTGGTCAAAAGGTGGAGAGACTTTAATCGAAAATTTTCAGACATTATGCTCTGTTTGCAATATTGGAAAAAGTGACGAAATTTTTGACTAGAAGGAGGAGCAACGTCGCAGTTAGATTTAGATGATACCTCAAAACCTAGCTCTATATGTGATAAGAAGAGGACAGACTAATATGGCTAAAATAACAATCCAGAAAGGTGTAAAAGACCTGGCCCATAAAGCACCATATAACTCAAATAATGAGCGTATTAAAAGGCGTTATTATCAGAGAGGCTAAGGGAAAGGCTTCTTCAGCGCTTGATGGCATAAGAAAGGCCCTGTTGCGTTTTGAACAATACACAAAGCTCAAAGATTTCAAGACATTCAACAAAGAGCAGGCTGCAGGATTTAAGAAGTATTTAACTCAACTCAGAACTCAAAGAACGGATGAACCTTTAAGCGTTTCCACGTTATTAGCAACTGTGAACCCTTTAAAAGACTTTTTCCGTGGCTTGTTTATCAACCAGGCTATAAATCACAAATCCATTTGCCAGATATTGAATATTTGAGCCTCTCCGACAAAGATACGAGTGCTGCAAAAACAATGGCAGAAAAAGACTTTCCTACCATAGAGCAAATATGTGCGGTATTAAAGAAAATGCCATTGACTAACGAGGTTGAACGGAGAAACCAAGCTCTAATAGCTTTTACTCTTTTAACGGGTGTGCGTGTGCAAGTGCTAATGACTCTGAAAATTAAGCATGTCTATTTTATACGCGGTTTAGTTAGACAAAATCCTAAGGAAGTTAAAACCAAATTCAGCAAGACCATAAACACTTTTTTCTTTCCTGTGAGAGAGAATGTTAGGCAAATCGTCGTTGATTGGATTGATTACCTTATTAAGGGAGAGCTTTATGACCTTAATTCCCCACTTTTCCCACGCACTGCCCTAAAGCATGATAAGAATAACGCCTTTGTTATCGATGGCTTAGAGCCTATTCATTGGACGACGACAACACCAATACGTGAAATATTCAAAGAAGCTTTTAAATCAGCAGGATTACCCTATTACAATCCGCATTCTTTTCGAAACACTCGGGCTGAATTGGGGCAAAAGGTTTGCACAAACCCCGAACAGTTTAAAGCCTGGAGCCAGAACTTAGGCCATGAAAGCCCACTGACCACATTTACAAGCTATGGGACATTGAGTTTGCATAGACAGGGGGAAGTGATGGAGAGGTTAGGAATTAATAGGGGTTAACTATTTGCAGCTTTGGATAAACTTTGACACCTTCTTTTATTAAGACTCTAGATATAAGACTGTCTATTAAAACCTCCTATTACTACCCAAATGTATATCTTATACAAGGTTTCATCTTCGAAAAATAGAATACCAAAGCTTCCACTCATGTAAGGCATTACGGAGTTTCTTACTTTCGAAAAGTTATTTTTAATACTGATTTTTCAACTTTCTCTCTTATATATGACTGGTTAGTAAGTAATCAATTAGGTCAGAAAAAGTTACTACTTTATTAATTATCCAATTACAGACTATTTTTTAAAAATAGTAACAAGGAAAAGCCATGGTTAAATATTTGATTACATGGAACATGCAGGGAGCAACTGGAGAGGCCCAAGATGGTGCAAAAACGGACAAGTATAAATTATTAGAAGATCATCTGCATGGTTGTAAAAATTTTGTTTGTTGTCTTCAAGAATGTGGGTGGCCTAAGGGTACGTGGAAATTTCGCGGCAGTCATCGATGTAGTATTAATCGAATTATTGATGTTTATAAAGATCAATATGATTGGACGCTACTACTAGCCCCTTGGAGTGAAAACAGACATGTTGATTCTATGATTCAAGGAAAATCATTAACAGATAAAGAGATTGCATGGCTTGAAAATCAACCAGATGGCTCCCGCTGTAATGTAGCCATTATGACTGATTTAGAAATTAAAGATCCACATATTATTCTTTCAAACTATTTATCAGGCCTTGAGTATCGCCCGTTATTAACAGCCTTTATTGATGGTATAATTTTTGGATCAGTTCACACTATGAGTGGGGGTGGTAATGATATTAACCAATTGATGTATGGCTTTGTTAAATGGGCATATGAAAAAGCCTTGATGCATTTTGAAATACTTAACGGCAAAGCTAAGGATCATTTAAACATTGCAGGAGATTTAATAAGAAATGCACACAGTAACGATCATGAAAATGTTGATTGGCAGTGGCATGCCCAACAGGGCTTTAATAGACTGCAACATTTTATGCCTGAAAAGGGTATCGCCCAATATTATAGTATGGTTGATAGATATGAGTCTGAATTGAAAGAAGAGAGATTCGCTGATGCACACGGTTTGCGGACAGCAATCGTTACACATTTAAATATATCCCATAACGGTATTATAAAACCACACTTAGAAGAGGCATCGGTTTTTAATAATATCATAAATTCCACAGCTCCCTGGTATATAGCAGGAGACTGGAACTCTAGCATTCATGAACTAAAAAATGAGCATTTTGTGAAATCTAAAGAAGAAACGGTAGCTCTGGGGATTATGTCCACAGAGACAGATAGTTTTAAAAAAATATTATTCGAAGTTATAAAAAATTTACATATGCTAAGATTGGGTAATCCTACACATAATGGAGGAGGGGAGCTGGATTATGTATTGACGAATAGTTCCCATCCTTGGCAGCCTCATATTTTAATTAATAAATCCCTGGATGTGTCAGATCCTTCAATCAAGACATCTGATCATGCGGCCTTAATCTTCGAATTTAAATAGGGTCTTTATTTTTAGGTAAGCTTGTAAATTTCTCTCATTTGGATTCTCTGACCTGACGGCCTGAACCAAGGCATAGTCTATGGGGCCCTAAAAACCAATTTTATAAAAATAAATGGTTAATTAGCCCTGCTACAAAGAATACAAGGAAAATAATAGCCAGAATTTTACTGATTAAAGCAAAGACTCCAGCAAGACGTCCAAAACCTAAGTATGCACAAATGATACCTAGAATAAAGGAAGCTAGGATATAAGATAACATTTCTGTTTCCTTTTATTTTAAAGACAACATCTACTTTATATCATCTTTTCTGACTTAAAATAACATATTTTTATTGCTTACCAGCTTTCAGCGCTTATATAAACGATTTCATTTCACAACTCTAATTCTAATATAGTTGCTTCTCTAAAAATCCTTTTCATAGCTACATACATATGCAAAGCTTTAGCATCCATCAAGAAGAGCATAGAACACACCCTGCCTCTAAGATCAATGGTTATATAGAAATTCATGCCGGGAAAGTGAGTGTTGAATCAGTCGAGGCAAACTCTGGAGTGGATTGATCGGATTCAATTGCGGGGGCAACGGCAATTAACCATATCTTGCTTGATGAATTACACAAAGTCGAATCGCATAGCATTAGCGGACCCACAGCAGCTTTTGGAGCTTTGTTTTTCATAATGGAATCTCGCACTTTTGAAATTAATTAGTGATTGAAATGAGAAATTTATCAATTTAATGGTTCTATACGAGCCTCGTAGGGGCGTGGTGATCCAGTGTATTTCCTGGATTGCCACGTCACGATGTTCCTCGGGATGACGAAAAATGCATAATCATTTTAAGTCGGTTCTGCTTTATAACTCATAAATTTCATTGTTTTATATTTATAGATCCTTTATTCCAGCCGCCGCCTAATGCTTTCACAAGACCAACGGATGCGACCATTCTGCGTCCTATAATCGTATTCAGTGTATTTTGGGTTGTGTAAGCATTAATTTGCGCTGTTACGACATCTGCAAGTGCCGCTGTCCCGGAAACATACTCATTTGTTACAAGTTTAAGCTGAATCTGTGCGCTGGCAACGGCTTCGGTTTGTTTGCCCACTTCCCATTCAAGAAGCCTTAAAGAGACTAGGTTGTCTTCTACGTCTTGGAATGCGGACAGGATTGTTTGTCTATACAAAGCTACAGATTGATCGTAACTGGCTCTTGCCGCTGCTTCTTTAGCGCGCAGCAACCCTCCATCAAACAAGCTGGCAGCAAGCTGAGGCCCCAAAGACCACACTTGGGCTGGAGCTGATAACCATTTAGCAAAGCTATTGCTTGAAAATCCGCCTGAGGCACTAAATGAGAATGTTGGATAAAATGCCGCCATCGCAGCGCCTATTTGTGCGTTGGCAACAGCCATCTGACGTTCAGCTTGAGCAATATCAGGGCGACGTTCGAGAAGTTCAGCCGGTAGATGTGGCGGTATCACAGGTGGGTTTAAACTGACCTGAATTGCTGGAAGGGAAAAACCAGAAACCGGTTGTCCAATCAAGACGGCAATCGCATGTTCATATTGCGCTCTTGCAACGCCATTATCGACGGCCATAACTTCAGCTGCTTGAAGTTGGCTTTCAACCGTGACTATGTTGAGAAGGGACGCAACTCCCATTCCATGACGATTTTTAGTAATGGCTAATAGCTTTTTATAAGAATCGACATTGCTTTCTAATACTTTTTGAAGAAGGTCTAAGGTTGAGAGTTGGAAATAATACTGAGCCATTGATGCTTGCATAGAAAGACGTGTTAAGGCGAGTTGGGCTGCGGTTGCTTCGGCACCTGCTTGACTTGCCTCAACAGCATGTTTAACGCTGCCCCATAAGTCAGGTTCCCACGTTGCGGTCACCGAAGTTGTGTAAGTTGTGTCTGGGTATGTTGTGGCAGATGTTGATGGTAGTGATTTACTTCGGTTGTCAGAAATCGATCCTGTTATTTGCGGAGCATACCCAGCGCGTGCTTGATCAACCAAAGCTTTTGCTTGCCTGTATTGAGCTTCGGCTGCTGCTATATTTTGGTTAGATGCATTTAGCTTTTGCATTAAATCATTAAGCCGAGCATCGCCAAAAATTTTCCACCATTCGCCGCGATCAATGTCATCTTGGGGCTCTGCCTTTTTCCAATCCTCTTTTGTTTCTTTGTACTCGTTTGGTATGGTTACATCTGGAGGGACGTACTCTGGTCCTACTTCGCAAGCAGCTAATACAAAAATAAATAACCAAGCCCATCTGGTTAAGCTAAGAGTTTTTGTATAATGACGAAAATGTAAAGCAATTTTGTTCATCAAATGGGATACCAGTGAAATGCAAACTTCATTTTTGAAAAAGTTTGAAAGCGCCTATTTTAGAAATGTCCTAAGGTTCAGTATAAAATTTGATTCATTAATAAAATCTTAAGCTCAAGAAGGATTTCGGCTTAGGCTGGGGTCTTAGAAGAAAAAGGGAGAGATTCTCTTAGCCAATGCCTTAAACGTTCAAAGGCTAGATAAATGACAGGTATTGTATAAAGCGTCATGACTTGACTGACAATAAGCCCACCAATGATTGATATGCCTAGGGGTTTTCTAAGTTCATACCCAACGCCGTTTCCAAAGGCGAGTGGTACGGCACTAAGAAGCGCAGCCATTGTTGTCATCATAATCGGACGAAATCTTAAAACACTGGCTTCATATACGGCTTCTTCTGGTGATTTATTTTCTGTTCTTTGGATATGCAAGGCAAAGTCAATAATCATAATGGCATTTTTCTTTACAATCCCTATCAAAAGCAAAATACCAATCAGCGCAATTACGTTTAATTCACCGCCTGTCAAAATCAACGCAAACAATGCGCCTAAGCCAGCAGAGGGAAGGGTGGAGAGAATTGTTAAGGGATGAATTGTGCTTTCATAGAGCATTCCAAGGACTATATAAACGGCAAATATGGCTGCTAAGATCAAATAAGGTTCTGACTCTAAGGACTTTTGAAAAGCTCGGGCTGTTCCTTGAAAGGACCCTTGAATAGTAGAAGTCGGGAGATGTATTTCCTTAATGGTACTGTTTACCTTATCAACGGCATCTCCTAAAGAAAAACCTGGCATCAGATTAAAGGAAATGGTTGCAGCTGGAAGCTGGCCATGGTGATTGACAACAAGAAGGGCGGAGCCAGGAGAAAAGCTTGAGATGGCTGATAACGGAATTTGTTGGCCAAGCGTAGATTTGACATAGAGCTGCTTCAAAGTGTCTGGTTTTTGCCAAAATTCTGGTGCTACTCCCATAACGACATGGTATTGATTCATGCTTGTGTACATCGTCGAGACATGGCGTTGACCAAAGGCATCATAAAGTGTGTTATTAATTGCTTTGGTTGTTACTCCAAGGCGTGATGCTGTATCTCGGTCAATGTGAATGAAAACTTCTAATCCATGATTTAATTGATCACTATTGGCATCCACAATGCCAGGTTCTTTTGAAAGTTTTTGCAAGAGATGCGGAGCCCAAGTATTTAAAGTACTTAGATCATACGACGATAAAGTGTATTGAAACTGCGCATTATTCTGCCGCCCTCCGATGACAAGATCTTGAGCGGGTTTCATATAGAGTGTGGCTCCAGTAACGACGGCAAGTTTTTTGCGTAATTTATTCATAACTTTATCAACGGAAATTTTTCTTTCCTCTAGTGGCTTTAGGCTAATAAAAACTCTGCCTGAATTTCCTGACGAGGAAGAACTTCCACCAATAAAACCAGTCACGCAACCAACAGCCGTATCATCTTTGATAATCTCAATAAAATCATGGAGTTTTTGCTGTAAAAGTGAAAAAGAAATATTTTGCTGCGCTTGTATGGTTGCCGTAACACGACCTGTATCTTGCTGAGGGAAAAATCCTTTAGGAACGATTATAAAGAGAACGACGTTAAGCATGATTGTAAAAAATGTTGCCATAAGAACGAGGCGAGAACGATCTAACGCCCATCTAAGGCTTTTTGCATAACCGTCTTTCATTGCTTGTATTAAATTACGCGCAGATGATTTTTTTTTGTTATGTTTTAAAATTAATAACTGTGATGCCATCATTGGCGTAACCGTTAAGGATATAACCATCGATACTAAAATAGAAATGGATAAGGTTATTGAAAATTCCCGAAATAGACGGCCAACGATACCATTCATCAAAAGAATGGGAATAAAAACAGCAATTAGAGATAAACTCATTGAAATGACCGTAAAGCAAACCTCTTTTGTGCCTTGAATGGCAGCTTGTATGGCGTCTTTTCCATCTTCAATGTGACGTGAGATATTTTCAACGACAACAACGGCGTCATCGACGACAAACCCTGTTGCAATCGTTAATGCCATAAGGGATAAGTTGTCCAAGCTATATCCCAAAAGATACATCACCCCAAAAGTGCCTAATAACGATAAGGGAACGGCAATGCTGGGTATTAATGCTGCCCTCATGTTTCCTAAAAACCTATAAATCACGAAAACAACCAAAAGAATGGCCAAGATTAAGGATAACTTTACTTCGTGCAAAGAGGCTCTGATTGTTAAGGTGCGATCCATAGCAACGGATATATCAACGTTCGAAGGGATTGCTAATTTTAAATATCCCAAAGAATTTTTAATTGAATCCACAGTATCAATAATATTGGAGCCAGGACGTTTGAAAATCACTAATAAAGCAGCAGGCTTTCCATTATAAAGCCCTGCGTTTTTTAAATCCTCAACGGAATCTTTAACGTTAGCCACATCTGATAATGTGATAGCGGCTCCGCTTTTATAGGAAATCAATAAGGGTTTATAATCTTTTGCTTTAAACAATTGATCTGTTGTTGAAATTTCATATGAATAGTTTCCGGAATTTATTTGCCCTTTAGGAAGGTTTGCATTGGCGCTTGTTAGGGTTTTTCGTACATCTTCTAGGCTAAGGCCATATTTATTTAAACTGGTTGGATTGATATCAATCCTGACAGCAGGCAGTGAACTCCCTCCAACCAATACTTGTCCGACTCCATCAATTTGCGAGATTTTTTGTTGCAGTACTGTTGAGGCGATATCGTACATTTCTCCTGCTGAAAGAGTTGGAGATGTAAGTGCAAGAATCAAAATCGGAGAATCTGATGGATTGACAATACGATAGGTGGGATTACTTGGAAGGTCTGACGGCAATTGACTTCGTGCATCAATAATGGCCGCTTGAACATCGCGTGCAGCGCCGTTGATGTCTCTTGAAAGATCAAATTGAATTACGATGCTTGTGGCCCCAAGACTGCTCGAAGATGTCATTTCAGTGATGCCAGAAATATGACCTAATTGCCTTTCTAAGGGGGTTGCAACAGAGGTTGCCATAATCTCCGGACTTGCTCCAGGAAGGGCTGCTTGAATACTGATTGTTGGAAATTCAATTTGCGGCAAGGGGGAGACAGGTAGCAGGCCATAAGCAATTATTCCTGAAAAAGCAATTCCAAAAGCGAGTAGTGTTGTTGCGATAGGCCTTTTAATAAATGTGAGTAATAAACTCATTTTGAATTAGCCTCTAGGGCTTCTTCTTGGTTAATCCTTTGTTTGCAAAAAATTCTAAATTTTCGAGATAACCTATCAAAAGTGAGATAAATAACAGGGGTTGTATAAAGTGTTAAAAGCTGACTTAAAATTAGGCCGCCAATAATAGTAATGCCAAGGGACTGCCTGAGTTCAGATCCTATTCCAAAACTAAACGCCAAGGGCACGGCCCCTAAAAGAGCCGCCATTGTTGTCATCAAAATAGGGCGAAACCGTAAAATGCAGGCTTCATAAATAGCTTCTTCTGGGCTTTTTCCATCATTACGTTCTCTATCCAGAGCAAAATCGATCATCATGATCGCATTCTTTTTGACAATGCCAATTAAAAGGATAATCCCAATTAACGCTACAATACTAAGCTCTTTACCTGTTAAGAAAAGAGCAACCAATGCGCCCACACCAGCAGAGGGAAGCGTTGATAGGATTGTGATCGGGTGAATATAGCTTTCATACAAAACGCCCAAAATAATATAAACAACAACGATGGCTGCAACGACAAGCCATCCTTCGTTTGCTAAAGAATTTTGAAAGATTTTCGCCGTTCCTTCAAATCCAGCTTGAATGCTGTCCGGTAAATTAATGTCTGTTTTTGAGCGGTTAATAGTATTCACCGCATCTCCAAGAGCTGCATGAGGGGCTAGGTTAAAGGAAAGGATTGATACAGGGAATTGTCCTTGGCGATTAATAACAAGGGGTCCTTTTTCGTCAGAAATTTCTGTAAAAGCAGCAATGGGAACAGAGGTGCCAGTTGAAGAATTTATATAAATATTATTAAGAGCATCAGGCATATTTTGGATTTCAGGCAGAATTTCAAGTATAACATGATATTGGTTGACTTGCGTGAACATGGTCAAAATTTGGCGTTGACCAAAAGCATCATATAAAATGTTGTCAATTTGCCCTGGCGTAATCCCTAAACGCGAGGCAGTATTGCGATCAATTTTTATAACTTTTCTAAGGCCCTGACTTTGAGTGTCGCTGGCGATATCCTTTAAACTCGGTTCGCTCTTCAGCCTTTCAATGAACAAGTTTGTCCATTTTTCGACTTCCTTTTGATCGGGAGAATTTAAACTATATTGATACTGAGTACGGCTAACGCGATCGTCGATGGACAGATCTTGAACCGGCTGCATGAACAGCGTGATGTCAGATGCTCCCTCAATCTCGTGCTGTATGCGGCGAATCACGTCGTTGACGCTATCGCGTTCCTCCATAGATTTTAGATTGATAAGCAAGCGTCCACTATTAAGGGTAATATTTGTGCCATCAATTCCTATAAATGAAGACACGCTTTTAACTGCAGGGTCTTTTAGCACAACTTCGGTTAAGGCCTTTTGACGGGTTTCCATTGCTTTAAAAGAAATGGACTGGGGGGCTTCTGAAATGCCTTGGATAAGGCCAGTATCTTGAACGGGAAGAAACCCTTTAGGGATAAAATAAAATAGAATTCCAGTTAAAAAGATCGTCAAGACGGCTATGATTAACACTAATTTTTGATGTTTTAAAATAATCTGGAGAGAAGCTCCGTAACGATCAATTAGTGAGTCTAAGATTTCTTTACCAGCAACAGTCTCTTTATGAGGTTTTTGATGGGTCAGCAAACGAGAACACATCATCGGCGTTAAGGTCAAAGACACAAATGCCGAAATTAAAATCGTAACCGATAAAACCAAGGAAAATTCACGAAAGAGTCTGCCGATAATATCCCCCATGAAAAATAAAGGGATCATCACGGCAATCAGGGAAACCGTAAGGGAGATAATGGTAAAGCCGATTTGTTTTGAGCCTTTTAAAGCGGCTTGAAGAGGAGATTCGCCTTCTTCGATGTATCTTGAGATGTTTTCAACCATAACAATTGCGTCATCGACGACAAAGCCAGCGGCAATAGTAAGTGCCATAAGGCTTAAGTTATTAAGGCTAAAGCCGATCAGATACATAACCGCAAATGTACCGATTAAAGACAAAGGCACGACAATGCTTGGGATAAGGGTAATGGAGAGTTTTCGTAAAAATAGAAAAACAACAAGAACAACTAAGATCACTGCTAAACACAGGTCAAATTGAGCATCGCTAATAGAAGCTCTAATGGTTGTGGTGCGGTCTGTTAAAAGAGACACCTCAATAGAAGAAGGAAGCGAAGCGCTGAGTTTGGGGATTAATTCTTTGATCTGATTAACAACCTTAATCACATTCGATCCAGGCTGCCTTTGAACATTCAAAATAATGGCCGGCGTATCGTTCATCCAAGCGGCTTGTTTTACATCCTCTGCGTCTTCGATAACGTTAGCGACATCGATCAGCCGAATGGGGGCGTTATTTTTATAAGAAATGACAAGAGAACTGAAATCTTTGCTTGATAATAATTGATCATTCGCATTAATTGCATATGATAATCGATCTCCGTCAAAACTGCCTTTGGGTTGATTGGTGCTTGAATTAGAAATAGCTGTCCGCACATCTTCAAGGGTTAAACCGTAAGATGCTAAAGAATTTGGGTTACATTGAATGCGAACTGCAGGACGCTGACCACCGCTTATGCTGACTAGGCCAACGCCATTTAACTGTGACAATTTTTGCAAAAATCGAGTTTCGGCCAAGTCCTCAACCTTTGATAAAGGGAGGGTTTTAGAGGTTAACGCCAGTGTTATAATGGGGGTGTCAGCTGGATTAATCTTATTATAGATTGGTGGATTCGGAAGATCAGTCGGCAAATAACTAGCAGCAGAGTTGATGGCTGCTTGAACCTCTTGCTCGGCAACATCAAGGCTCATTTCAAGACTAAATTTAAGATTAATTAAAGAGGCGCCTGTAGAGCTGCTTGATGTCATTTGGCTAAGGCCAGTCATTTGGCCAAATTGCTTTTCAAGAGGGGCCGTTATCAAGGATGCCATGACTTCTGGGCTAGCGCCGGGGTAGAAAGTAGAAACGCGTATGGTCGGATATTCAATCTCAGGCAATGCGGAAACAGGTAATAACCGATAGGCCAACATACCAACCAGCAAAAGCGCAACCATCAATAATGATGTGGCAACGGGCCTTAATATAAAGGGCTGCGATGGATTCATGAGGATTTTGTATGCTGCTGGTGGTTATTTTCAGGATGATCATTGATCTGTTTTTTTTCTGAAATTGTGACAAGAGTTCCCTCATTCAATTTGTCCGTTCCCTCAACGACAACATTTTCTCCTGGCGATATTTTTCCATCAATAGCTGTTTCATTGCCATTAACTGTTTTAATGACAACTGGAATGATGGTGACTTTATTATCTTTCTTTAATTTGTAAACAAATGCCCCATTTGAACCATGCTGAACAGCTGCTGTTGGAACAATCATAGAATCGCCCAGAGTGTTCACAAGCAAACGAACATTGACAAATTGATTAGGGAAAAGGGTATTGTCTCCATTTTCAAAATGAGCCTTAAATTTAATAGTGCCCGTCGTTGTATCAATTTGGTTATCAACAGTTTCTAAAGTTCCTGTTGTGAGCAGTTTATTTTGGTCGCGGTTATAGGCCTCTACCTTTAGTTTTGTACCCCCATTCATTTGTTTTAAGATTGCTTGTAAGTTGTCTTCGGGAATAGAGAAAACCACAAAAATTGGATTTATGTTATTAATGACAACAAGTCCGTTTGGATCCGTTGTTTGAACATAATTTCCGGGATCTACAAGACTTAGTCCCGTCCGGCCATTGATTGGTGAAATTATTTTGCAATACGTTTGATTTAATTTTACTGAATCAATCAACCCTTGATCGGATTTAACGGTTCCCTCAAACTGCTGTACTAATGAAATTTGAGTGTCAAGCACTTGCTTCGAGATGGCGTCCTGTTTGACTAAGGTTTTGTAGCGTTCTAAATCAAGTTTAGCATTTTCTAAAAGGGCCACATCTTTTGCAAGTTGCCCCTCATATTGAAGCAATTGCGCTGTGTAAAGACGAGAATCAATTTCTGCTAACAAATCACCAGCTTTAACCAATTGACCTTCTTGAAACAAGACGCGCATCAATTGCCCGTTTATTTGTGTTTTTATGGTTACAGTTTCAGCTGGTGTTACAGTTCCAAGTGCCGTTAAATAAACGGGCATATCGCTTTTTTTAACCGCTGCAACAAGAACCGTTGGCGCTTGTTTGTTTCCTTCTTTTGAGTGTCTTTTTGCCTGATCTGAACCATGAAAGAATAGTATGTAAATCAAAGAGATAACCAAAACGCCGCCAATTAATTGAACGGTTTGTTTTTGCCTTGTATAGAACTTGAGAAAAGAGGCATATAAATTTTCAAGGAAGGGCATCTATAAGCTCGCTAAAATTTTTAACTAATTTTAAGTATATGACTACATTTGTGATATCGGCAACCTACTCTTCATCGTAGAAGCAAATTGATTTGTATACCCAAAGTATTTCAAAAGCCGGGCAGGCGTTTGAGGGTCGAGGAGCGCAGTGTATATGAAATACATCAGCACCGCAGATCCCGAAAAACAACGAGCCCGGAATTTGAAACAGGAAGGGTATATCAGAAAACTTCATGGACCTTTTTGCATAAAGCCATTAGACTTAAGCAAATTCTGATTTAACATCGAGATGAATAAATGGAGCACAATAGCAATACCTGGTACGGCACAACAATTGTATGCATTCGCAAAGGTAACCAAGTCGTTATTGGCGGCGATGGGCAAGTGACGCTTGGAACGCAAGTGATTAAATCCCATGCCAGGAAGGTTCGCCGTTTGGCAGACAAGAGTGTGATTGTTGGTTTTGCAGGCGCTACGGCGGATGCTTTTGCTCTTTTTGAAAGACTTGAATCCAAGCTTGAAAAATATCCTTCTCAATTAACCAGAGCGTGCGTGGAGATGGCCAAAGATTGGCGTACAGATAAATACCTTCGCCGCCTAGAGGCTGTAATGGCTGTTGCTGATAAAAATGTTTCTTTGACCTTAACAGGCAATGGAGATGTGTTAGAGCCAGAAGATGGAATCATTGCCATTGGTTCTGGAGGAGGTTACGCTTTGGCGGCAGCGCGCGCTTTTTCGGCGTCAACAGATTATGACGCAGAAACGATCGCTAGAAAATCCTTGGAAATTGCGGCAGATATCTGTATTTATACGAACAGAAATATTGTTCTGGAAACCCTTACGATTTAATTGTATTAATTTTAAAAAATAACAATAACTTATAAGAGAATTGCTAAATGACATCTTTAACTCCTCGTCAGATTGTTGCAGAGCTTGATCGTTATATTGTAGGTCAATTGGATGCAAAGCGCGCCGTTGCTGTTGCCCTTAGAAACCGCTGGAGGCGTTTACAGTTAGCAGCTGAACTTCAAGAAGAAGTTTTGCCTAAAAATATCCTTATGATTGGCCCAACGGGCGTTGGAAAAACTGAAATCGCAAGACGTCTTGCTAAATTGGCGCAGGCTCCTTTTATCAAGGTAGAAGCAACCAAATTTACAGAAATTGGTTATGTTGGGCGTGACGTTGAACAGATCATTCGTGATTTGATTGAAATTTCTATTCACATGACCAGAGAGCGTTTAAGGGAAGAAGTCAAATCAAAAGCCCTCATTCATGCAGAAGAAAGAATTTTGGATGCATTGGTAGGAGAATCGGCAAGTCCAGAAACCCGGCAGAAATTCCGTCATCTTCTTCATAATGGCGAGCTTGATGACCGGGACGTTGAAATTCAAGTGTCTGATTCCGGTGGCCTTTCTATGCCAACGATTGATGTTCCCGGTATGCCAG
>JAIEMR010000080.1 GCA_019751935.1 Alphaproteobacteria bacterium | reverse complement strand
AAGAAGTAAATATTGTTAGGGAGAGTATAAAAATGGCATTAAAAATTCGTCTTGCACGTGGAGGAGCTAAAAAGCGTCCTTTCTATCGTATCGTTGTTGCAGAGGCAACAAGTCCACGCGATGGATTGTTTATCGAAAGAGTTGGGTCTTATAACCCAGTGCTGGCTGCAGATCACGCAGACAGAATTGTTTTGAATGCAGAACGTATTAAATATTGGTTATCTGTAGGTGCGCAACCAACAGAACGCGTTGCAAAATTCTTAGGGAATGCAAATTTAGCGCCAAAACCAGAGCAAAAAGTTAGGCCAAAGCAAGCAGCTCCAAAGAAAAAAGCGCAAGAGCGTATAAAAGCTGAAGCAGAAGCAAAAGCAGCTGCGGCTGAAGCGTAATTTTAGTTTATTGACTTTAGATTATGGGCACCAAAGATCTTGTCTGCTTAGGTGAAATTGTTGCTGCTCATGGCATCAAGGGGTGGGTAAAAATTGTCACCTTCACAGAATATCCTGAGGATTTAGTGGCCTATGGCCCCTTGATTCGTCAGGATATGATGCCTATCGTTATTCATCTTGAAAATTTAAAATCCGCTACTACAGTTTTGGCAAGGATTGATGGCTGCATAACTCGTAACCAAGCTGAAACCTACAAAGGCACCAAGCTTTTTATTTACAAAGATCAACTCCCTCCTTTAGAAGAAGGTGAGTACTACCACGAAGATTTAATCGGCATGAAAGTTTTAGATGAAGCTGGTAGCGTGGTTGGCATAGTTGAGGCTCTTCAAAATGCAGGGGCGGGTGATTTTTTGGAAATTACGCCTGCTGAAGGTTCAAAGCCTATGACGGCTATTTTTTCTGATGATTCGATTATAAAAATTGATTTAGAAAAACATGAACTTCATATCCATTCAGGCTTTTTATTATCGTGAAAAATTGGCGGGCAACTGTTCTGACGCTTTTTCCTGAAATATTTCCTGGTCCGTTGGAGCATTCGCTAGCAGGCAGGGCATTAAAGGAAAAGTTATGGTCGTTAGATACGATTGATATCCGTGATTTTGCAAGCGATAAACATCAAACCGTTGATGATACCTGTGTAGGTGGTGGCGCTGGGATGGTGTTAAAGGCGGATGTTGTCGATGCAGCCCTTAGTTATGCCTATGATCAATACCCTGTAGAAAAGCCTGCAATTATCTATTTAACTCCCCGTGGAGAGCCACTTCGTCAACCAAGAGTGCGTTCATTAATTAAGAATAATCCCTCGGGTTGTATTCTTTTATGTGGTCGTTATGAGGGGATAGATGACCGCGTTATTGAGAAATGGCGCGAAGAAAAAAGACTTATTGAAATCAGCATTGGTGATTATATCCTTTCTGGCGGGGAAATTGCGGCTTTGACTTTGGTGGATGCTTGTGTACGTTTATTGCCAGGCGTTGTGAATAAACAAGAATCACTGGAATCTGAAAGTTTTGAGTTAGATCTTTTGGAATTTCCTCAATATACCAAGCCTCAAAATTGGCAAGGTAAACCAGTGCCTGAGGTGTTGTTGTCTGGTGATCATAAAAAAATTGCAACTTGGCGTCATGGTCAAGCTGAGAAAATCACAAGAGAACGTCGTCCTGATTTATGGGAGATGTATCAGAATATACATTCTCAAGCTCAAAAATAGACAATCATTGGGGACAGCTTCTTAAAGGCTTGATTTATTAAAAATTCCTTAGTAAACTGGGGACCGAAATTGGCAAGGAAAGGTCGTGCCCGAAATTCTGCGTTGGGTGACCATAATATAATGAGCCGCAAGGCATATAATAAAGCAGCAATGAAACCCCGGAACGTGGACCACATAGTGGAAAGCGTGACTTAGTAAAATCCGTTAGGCCAGATTTAGGGTCTAGCACGCCAGGAGTATAAAATGAATTTATTGCAACAAGTTGAAGCTGAGCACTTAAAAAAGCTGTCCGAGGGAAAGACTATCCCAGATTTTCGCCCAGGTGACACCATAAAAGTTTTGGTAAAAGTCGTGGAAGGTGAACGCGAGAGAACACAGCCTTTCGAAGGTGTGGTAATCGGTCGTAAAAACCGTGGTTTGAATTCTTCTTTCCGTGTTCGTAAACTTTCCTATGGAGAAGGTGTCGAGCGCGTTTTCCCGCTTTATTCACCAAATATTCGTATTGAAGTTTTACGTCATGGTGATGTATGCCGTGCAAAATTGTATTACCTTCGTGGTCGTACAGGTAAGAGCGCACGTATTGCTGAAAAAAGACGCGATACACCTGTTACGCCAGCGTAATAGAACTTTTTTCCTTTCAAAATTTAAAAGGCAGTCCTTTTGGGCTGCCTTTTTTTGTGTCCGCCTATACCTTATTGATTTTTTTCAAAATCTATTCTTTTAAAATTGACGTTTGTATCTTTTCGCAGTAGTGTCTATGCGATTAGATATATTTAAAATATATTTTAAGTTTATTTTCTTAACGATTATTCTAAATTATGGATGAATGATGTCATTATATAGGTATTTTATTATTGCTCTGTGTTTGTGTAACTTTATAGCTAGCGCTGCAGATAACCCTTATTGGGATCAGTATCTTAAAGATAAAAAAGTTGGGAAAGTTGCTAATTTAAATGAACATATTCAAAGCCTTTATACCCTGCCTGAAACAGGGATTTCCATGGATGCTCTTGAAGAAAGGCAAAAGGCTCTTAGTTATTTTTTGTCTACAGGTGGAAAGAAAGGGTTTAGGAAAACAAAAACCCCACCTGAGGAAAAAGCTATTTTGGAAAATGCTCATCTTTTTTTGGGGATGGTTTCAGAGATTGATCCTTTTTCCTTCATAGAAAGCAATTTAAGAGACGTTTATCGATACTATAGTTTGGATGAGGGCGATAGTAGGGTTTACAAACATTTCACTATAGCTCAGCAATATTTTACAGTAGGGCGAATGATTGCCAAGTGGCAACTCCATCAAAATTCAAACTATTTAAAAATGATTTTGAGCGATTATTATATTTTGACCAGGCTAAGGGATGAATTTGCTAAGGGTAATCAAATAGTTAATTTAGTCGCTGAATTAGAATCTTTTACAAATAGATTTACACCTGCTTTGGTAAAGAGAGGTTTAAACATATGGAACAAGATATCTAATACCTTACAGGACCCAGGTTTACCAGTAAAACCAAGTATTACACAAGAAACTGATAATAGCGCTTTAAGACAAGTTCTGAATTCAACAGACACAATAGTCAGAGATACTTTAGCTTATCACCATGCAAGAAAAACAGATACAACGGATATGCCGTCTTGTGTTCACGTACCATCAGATTGGAGCCCACTTCCAATTAAAAAAGGTTCTAGGCCCATGGTGATCAGTTTACAAGATGGTACTTTAATTATTAAAAGAGCTGATAATACTCTTTTTGCAGAGCAGGCTAAATCCCGCGTATCCGGTTGGAGAAACCAAGTTAAGTATCTGGGTGACAAGGGGCCACAAACTATTATCGAAGATTCTCAAGCTCTAACAGACAGAGAAATATTGGATAAGCTGGGCACTATCTCACCTGTTTCTTCTTATTTTTACTATGGTAAGGAAGGTGATTATGACGATCTTTCGCTGACTGATGTATGGCCTGAGCCTTTTCTGTTTGTCTATCCTAAAACGAAGGGTATTTACTCCAGAGAAACTATGGCTAGAGAAACCCCTAACATGGAACTTATTAAAGGTTTGGAGGAAGAGTGCATAAAAGAATGCGAAGATGGAATCAGAAAATTAGGGTTGCCATCTTATAAGTCCCCGTTTGTTAATAATAAAGCACTTATTGGAAGGTTATCCCAAAAAAATGAACAGTTACTGAAGCTTTCTGATTTAGAAGGGATGGTAGATGAATACACCGAATATTGTGAAGATTTAGAACATGAAATAAAGTGTGCAGCTCGAGGAATAATCCTTTTTTATATGCCTGCGCTTTACCAAACAGAGCAAAGCCAACTTCATGTAAATAAAATTCGAAAATTAGCTTTTGATGTCTTGAAAAAGATGCAAACAGGTGTGGGAAAGATTAAGTACTTATCAAAGATTCCATGCTTTGGACCTAACTATCCTATTCAGGAAACATACGAACAGAAAGATGTTGCATCAAATACCCTGCCTTCAGATCCAAAGGTAGAAGAAGGTGAAGCAGAAATCATATACCATGACGGTGTTTTGCATATTACCGCTAAAACAAACTTTACAGTCCTTACCTTTGCGCAGTTTTGGATTGGGGTTGATGCTAAAGTGACAATAAATTTACCAACCGATGATTCAATAATTTCTATATACCAACGAAGTGGAAAACCTGACTTTCGATTAGGGGAATTGGCTCGTAACCAGGGTAAGTTAAAAATCTATTCTCCTTGGGCCCAAGGCACGATTCAGTGCGCTAACTTTCAAGCAAGTAGGGGCGCTTATGTTACCAAAAGTGCTAGACGTTATCCTGTGAATCTTGAAGGTTTCCATGATAATGATTACGAGAGATTTACAGAGGACAGCCGCTTAAAAGATGTTGTTGCCGTTGACGATTTTCTTTCAACTCCCGAAGGGCAGTTTGAACAGGAATTGCTTGCGTTTAGGGAAAAATTTGTTCCCATGAGAGAAGAAGAGGATGATGAAGATGCCCCCAGAGTCTTAAGCGCTAAAGAAGCTGAGGCAGAATCCACGCCTGAAAAAATAGTGGCCTATAAAGATTTTATGAAAGTGTGTGAAGTTTATAAAGAAAAAGGTGTTCGCTATGCACAAACGATAGAAGGAGAAATTCAGTATGAATTAGCAGCTCGTTTATGTGTCAGTGTTCAAAATCTTCCCTTCGAGGAAGGATTTCCTGTTTTTAAAGAGGCTATTCAATTATGGGAATTTGCAGAAGAAAATGGTTTCCGAAAGGCTGCTGAAGAAAGAGAAAAGATAAAAATGGCTATGGCAACTTGGTTTTTTGGATCAGCTCAAGAGTCAGTAGAGGTCGATGAATCTATTAGACTCTTAAAAGAGGGGATAGAGTTTTTCGAAACTAAATCGACTCTTACACGCGGCGAAAGTGGAAGCGATGATTTTCCGTCTGATAAACTTAGAAAAGGAATGAAAAATAACTTGGCTGCGCTTTTAATAAAAAAAACCGAAACTCTTTTAAAACAGAAGCCTTTGCCTACAACTGAGGTTGAAAACTTTTTGAACGAAGCAGAGATCCTAATGAGGCAACTTTCCAGATGTTCCCAATTTTCACAAGCGGCATCAGCTAACTTAGAAGCGCTTGCGAAATTTAGACGTGAATTGAGAGGTATTTCATAGAGAGGATAGTTTCATTTGATTGTGATTAGGTTTCTCAACATACAAAAAATATTAGCGGTGCTTGTGGGGGGTAAAAACTTTAGTCCTCAATTGAAAAACCTCTGCACAACCTTGCCGATTTTTAGCTGATTGACTGTTATCCTATTTCAGATAGAAATACAGGAATTATAATGGCAATCATAAAAATTTACATTTTCATCTGATATGGGAATAAATTTTGCCGAATGGTTAAAGTTTACAAATAAGAAGGAAACCCTTTGGTTTTTCTTGGATGAGCCAAATTTTGCTCATTCTATGCTAAAAACCAAAGGGTATGTCCTCCCAAGGCGTAAATCTATCTTTTTTATTTACGTCTTGCTGTACGAATGTCACTTATTTTAAAGCGCATTTGATTATATCGAGGTTTTAAAGGTGTTATTTCTTGAGCGTCTGTAGCATTTTGGCTTGTCCATTCAAAAGATGGTGCTTTCGAGCTTTGTTCACCATCATATAATTCTGCAACTTTAACCCGGATCATATCCAAATTCTCATCAAAATTTTGACGTGTACCGCCTTCGATCCATTGTTTCCCGCGAGCTGTTTGATTTAAGTTCATGCCGCATTCAGCCTGAAACTCACGAACATCTCCATCTTTATAGCTGAGGGCAATGGCTTCAAGCTTAGTTTTTGCACGTTCAATACCATATGCTAAGTCCTCACCGGGTCCTTGATGAAGCATTTCTAGAAGAGCAGTTATGTTGTTGGGATGTTCAAATTTTCTTGATAAAAGAACACATGTAAAATTTTTTGTATCTTTTAAGGGGCAGCTTGAAATACATTTTTTAACGTCCTCGGCAAGACTTTTTAGTTTGGTAATATCTATCCCAGCCGCTATTGTTTTAGTGCATTTCATACTACATGATGCCCAACCTTGCGTACTGGCAATCCCTAAAACCACAGTAAGCAGTAATTTTCTTATTAACATATATAATTTCCTCATTTAAAAGAATTTCATTTTATTTACTAAGGATATTAAAAACTGATTAAGAAAAAGTTAACTGGGCTCGTGGTTTTTTCTAAAGACCGTTAGGATGCTGAAGCTTTCATCAACCTTACCGCATGATGGTTTTTTATAATAAAATCCCACAGCCTGTGGTTTATAATTACAATTTTAATTAAAAATTAGGTTAAAAATGCCACACTTTTGTGCAAAAGCTTTTTAAACTTTCCCCAAAAATATCTTTAATTTTCTAAGAATGCTATATCAAGGCTAATAAAAAATAAGAAGGTAAAATAAAATGCCTCTTGTAATTGCTATTTTTGTGACTTTTTTTGTTTGTTCTGCCTCTAATGCCTCTGGAGTCTCTATGTCTGATGATCTTTTGTCTGTTTGTTTTGATCAGCTTAAATATAAGTACAAACCTTTGGTGTCATCTAAGTATCCTGGTGGGATGCCTCCTCTTGCTGATTCGGATCTGAGTGCTATAGAAGTTGTTGTTGGTTCTGGTTTTCGTTTTCGAGATGATCTCAGAAGATTTTATTTAGAGGTAAGTCATCTTCAGTTCGAAGGAACAGCGCCTTCTAGGGCCCATGGAGGGATAAGTAGCTCGCTTTATCAATTGATCACCAATTATTATAAATCTGACGCGTGGGTTCCTTTTTGTGATGACAGCGATGGTTATTACGGTATTAGTCAAGAAGAAGGGGATATTCGTTTCTTTTCAAATGTCCCCGATAGTGTTTTTGCTGAGGAAACTTATTTGAATCTGGTTGCATTTTTGCAGTCTAAATTCCTGCGCAGTTAGACCGCTGCTTTTATATGTTCGAGAATTTTAGGTCCAAACTTATTACGCATTCTTCCAAATTCGCCTCGATCAACAGTTTTTGTGGGTAAGTCACGGTAGGTGTTTTCGCAAAAGTGCAGTGAACCTGAAAACTGAGTGTGCAGTTTTTGTGTAATTAATACAATTATTGACTTGCCTACGTGAGTTTTAGCGTCATGATGAGTCAAATGATGATAGTTCATCGTCTTACCGTCTGAGCCAATTGGGCAGAGAGAGATTTGTAATCTTTGCAGATTGGTGAGGCCATCTGTATCTACTCTTCCTAAGTCCAAACAATCTGGGGAAAAATAAACTTCATAGCCTTCGATGTCAAGCATTTGATAATGGGGTTTTGCAAATCTTTCAAAAGCTTCAATGATCTCATTCTTTCTGATTTTGTTTCCTGTTCCACTGGTTACTTCATTTTTTCTCAATTGGATATAGGAAAAATGGTTTTCCCAAAATTTTACTTCAGCCTCTATTTCTACGCAAAGCTCTACAGCTGATTTTCCTCTCGCTTTTTCTAATTCAAGAAACAATTTCTCTTGATGCTGCTTTCTTGCCGCTTTCTCTTCTTCCGTTTCTGGTATGTAAGGTTCTTTAGTTGCATCTGCTGGCCACGATTCGACCAACCCAGATTCTTTTGCTCGCGCTATTTCTAGACGAGAGAGAGTTCCTCTAATAGCTGGAGTTAAAATCTTGCCTGTCAAACTCGGACTCCTTATAGGAGAAGAATATTCTTCTTTGAAGGCAAGAATAGCTTGTCTTTCCAAAGGTAATGCTCGTGATATTATCTCATAAAAGTCCGGATCATCTGTTTTGCAATGAAAGGCGCGATTACGTCTTTCAATTACACCTAGTCGTCCGGGTGTGAGGTCGAATTCTTTGGAAAGTTGCTCACGTTGCGCAGGTGATAATTTTCCTTTTTCAAGTTTGGTAGGGGATTCATCTTCTCCGGGACCGCCACTTGATAAAGCGCTTTTGACAGGAGTTAATGCTGAGGCTGGAGATGATAAAGCAACATCGTGCTCCTCTTCATCAGAATCCTCTTCGTCAGAGCCTTTTAAGCTGCGGATGGAAACGGAAGATGCTCTTTCTGTATCACTGAATCCAGTCCTGGAAACGGCGCTTTTATCTGGAGTCACTTTTTCTGGTGGTGAAAACACTAGTAGATCTTCTTCACCGCCGCTGCTATCACCATCAGTATCGCCGTCATCTTTTGATTTAGAAAAAGAAGGAGGGGATGGTCTTCTAATAGAGCTCTTTTTTTTAAGGATTCTAGATGATTGTTTTCTTGCAGAAGAAGAATTTCTAGATCGTACATTTTTATGCAGATCTAATTTCTTTTTTAAGGACAGTGTGGAAGATTTATCTTCATCAGAACTGTCATCGTCATCAGTATTATCAATATCGTCTTCTTCATATCCGCTGCCTATAGCAGCTATCCTATTATAGTATTTAGATCTATCTGGGGAGGGGTTGATCAGGGGCGTACTTTTGTCGAGAGAGGGAACATCTGATCTTACTGCTTGTCTTGCGGTCATCGATTCATTTTGTGGTCGGCCTTTTCGGGGAGGTGAGTTTACATCTTGGTTATGTAAGACTAAATCCTCTGCTGCAGTAGAAACGCAAATGGAAGAAATTTTAACAAAAATAAAAATAAATACAAAAAACATTTAAATAAAAATATTAATTATTAATTAATTATATATTTAATTATCTATTGTATAGGTGTTAAAATTTCAAGGTCTGATTTTATTTTTTTGACAAAATGACTTGTTTTTATATGCAAGGTATTTATTATATGGCTATATATTAACCGAATGAGGATTTAATGAGTATGGCTAAAGGGAGTTTAATCGGTTCTGTCTTAATTTTTTTGTTGTTAACTCAAACGCCTGCTGTTTGTTTTGGCAAAGATTGGTATGGTGATGAATCAAGAGTGACACTTAAGACTTTGACAGAGGCAGCTTCAAAAATTCCTGTTGTTGAGCAAAAGCCACAAATTGAGGACAAGAGGTCAGAAAGAAGAATGCGTTTTACGGCTGATTTCGAAAGAGAATATGGAAGATGCTCAGAAACTGTTCCTTCAAAAGAAAAAGATAAACAAGAGACATCTTCTTAAAATCTTAAAGGAAACACCTCACTTGATTTTCAAAGTATTACAAATACAGTTTGCTTCTTTCTCATAAAAATATATAATTTTAATTAAATTGTTGTTGTCAGAGTTTCCTTTGTGTTTCAAAGTGCACGCGACCGTTTCTTAAGTTATTATAATAGTGAAATACGTTACCTTCGTAACGCAGGCAGCATCTTTGCAAAACAATATCCGAAAATTGCTAGGCGTTTAGAACTAGGCAGCAAAGAGTCACCTGATCCACACACTGAAAGGCTTTTAGAATCTTTTGCTTTTCTTTCAGCTCGCCTTAGTCAGGAAATTGATGAGCGTTTTCCTCAAATCGCTTCGGCACTTTTAGATGTTATATATCCCCATTTGATTAACCCAATGCCAGCAATGACAATTGCTCAATTTCAAGTGGACCCTACAAAAGGAAAGTTAACAACTGGTTATTCTGTGGCAAAAGGATCTCAGCTTTTTGCGTATGCCGAACAAGAGGTAACGTGTCGATTCCAAACAGCTTATCCGGTTACTTTGTGGCCTATTAGGATTAGCAAAACAGATATTATCTCACGAAGTCATTATAATGCAGAAAGTGCCCCTGGAAAACATGAATGGTTCCTTCGTCTAACTCTTGAAAGTATGGGGGATTTGGATTTTTCTGAGTTGGATGTTGATTCTCTTCAGTTTCATATAAGAGGAGAGCGAGTTCTCAGTTTGGCGATTTATGAAAGTTTATTTGCGCAAACATCACCTTCTGTCTTTATTTCTGCAGATGGAAAAACAGCCCATGCCTTGCCAAAAGATTCCCTTCAGCCTGTTGGCTTTGAAAGAAATGATGTTATTATGCCGCTTTCAGAACATACAACACACGCCTATCAGCTTTTACAAGAATACTTTCATTTTCCTGAAAAATTTTTATTTTTTAAAGTTAACCATCTTAATAAAATGAGAGAAAAAGTTTCGA
Source organism: Alphaproteobacteria bacterium (assembly GCA_019751935.1). Lineage (GTDB taxonomy): Bacteria > Pseudomonadota > Alphaproteobacteria > Paracaedibacterales > CAIULA01 > CAIULA01. The sequence continues at coordinate 8,104 of JAIEMR010000080.1, read as the reverse complement.
TGGAAACGAACTCTATTGAACTTTTAATTTCACTGAAAAGTGTCCATGATCTTTTGCACAAAAATATGAGGCCTGATAATTTTCTTTTAGGGTGCACTCCGATTGTTAATCTTTTTCAAAAAACAACAGAGCCGCAGAGACTTACGAAAAGGAAAGTAAATTATCGCTTGGTTCCTGATCAACGGCGGGAGAAAACTACAGAAATTTACAGTGTTTTAAAAGTATCCGCTGCAGTTGAGGGAGGGGAAGAGCCTCAAACCTTTTCTCCTTATTTTTCTTTTGATCACAAAAAGGTTTCCAATAAAGACACAATTTATTGGGTTGCTAAGCGATCTCCAGCTGAGCTAAGAGATGTTCCAGGGACGGATATTCATTTAACCTTTGTGGATCTAGAGTTCAATCCTGCTTTACCACCGAATCATATTATTTACGCGCAGACTCTATGTACGAATCGCTTTTTAGCAGAGCAAATTCCGACTGGGGCAGAATTACAAATTGAAGAAGCTGTTCCTATTAGCCGTATTGTTTGTTTGGAAAAACCTGTCCCACAAGCTTATTCACCGGGTGATGGCGAAACATTGTGGCGGTTAATTTCACAATTATCTGTGAATCATCTTTCCTTAACGGGTGGGGAGGAATCTGTAAAAGTTCTTAAAGAGAGTCTTAAATTGTACGCAGGACCTCTTCATTCGGATCGTCATTATGAGATAGAAAATATTGAAAAACTTCAAACTAGAAAAGTCACGCGCCGTTTTGGTAGTGAAGCATGGCGTGGTTTTGTGAATGGCATCCAAGTTTCTCTTGAAATGAATGTACCAAAGGGAGGAGGGGATGCGAGTTTCTTGTTAGCTTCTGTTTTAAGGCATTATTTTGCTCTTAATGTTTCTATAAACTCTTTTATCGAACTGAGTATGTTCAAAACCAATCACTTAGATGAGTATATGAGATGGCATCCATTACCTGGCGAGAAAATCCTCCTGTAAAGGAGGCGATGATCAAACATGTTTATGAGTTTGATTTTGATCAGGCAATTCAAGTTTTGGAAACTCTTAATCCTGAGTCTATTCCGCTTGGAGAGGGAGATGATCCACATAAAGAAGCTATCCGAATTAAATCTCGAGTTAGTTTCTCAGTTCCCCCTACCGAATTAGATTCCTTACAAGAAATTTCTGATCAAAAACCTATCTTATGGATTAATTTTTTAAGTATTGCAGGGATTCAAGGGCCTTTGCCGACTCCCTATACAGAGACGGTTATTGAAAGAACACGTATAAAAGATACTGCTTTCAGAGATTTTCTCGATATTTTTAATCATCGTTTCGCTTCTTTGTGGCATAGATTTCGCAAAAAAATTATTCCAGGTCTCCTTCAAAAATCTCCAGAGGAATCTCCTATAGGTAAAACTATTTTGGAGCTTTCAGGGGTTAGCAGTATTCCTCTTTTAAATAAATCAGAATTAAATTCTAATATTATATTGGCTTATCGGGATTTATTGTGGAAAAAATCACATTCATCGGCAGGATTAATTAGAATAATTCGTAGCTATTTTAAAGTTCCTGCTGAGTTAGAGCAATTTCAAGGGCGATGGATTAAAGCAAAATCTTCAGAGTTTAGTGTAATAGGGTCAAAAGTTGGTCAATTTAATGTATTAGGTTCTAACCTTATAATGGGGAAAATGAGCTGGGACCAAGCAGCAGTTGCAACGATTGTTATTGGTCCGCTAAACTGGGATCAGTATTGTTCATTCCTGCCTATTCGTAACCTTAATAAAGAACATCACGAATCTTATCTGCCTGTTTTAGAGCGCCTTTCATATTTTTACAGTGGTTTGGATGTTCAATTTTTTGCACGTTTTATCCTCAATCGCTTTGATATCAAATCCAGTAAGCTTAATGGCAGTTTTGCTCTTGGGTTTAATACATGGCTAAAGTGTGACAAAATTCCCTCAGAAAATCCCTTTGTTAAAATAAGTTTATCCGAACCTCATAGATAAGCTTTACTTTTAAGTGTTTTTGTATAAAAATTTAACTAAAGAATTTATATGGGAGTATTTTTTATGAGTCATTTCGCAGAAAAAAGATCTGCTTTTCGAAAAGCTTTGCTGGTTTCTACTGTTGTTTGTTCAGCCTTGGGATTCTCTTCCGCTAGAGCTTCCGACAAAGCTGGTGCTGAACTATCGCAAGCTGGAGCTGAATTATCAAAGGAAATTGCAGCTTTACAACAACAAATTAGTGAATTGAATAAGAAAGTTTCCACTATGGAAACGGTTCAAAAGCAATCTGAAGAGACAACAAAACAAACGGCAATAGCTGCTGCAAGACAAGAAGTTGCAACAACAGCAAAGCGTACTGATATGCCAGCAACAAATGCAAAGCCATGGCCAGTAGGTTATATTTCCATACCAGGCACAAGTAGTGCTGTGAAAATCGGTGGATTTGCTCGTGGAGACGTTGTATATGAAAATGGGCCACAGATGGGTGATGCGCTTAGCGTTGGAAACATACCACTTAAGGGAATTAACGCGGCGGCTTCTAAATCAGGAAACACCTCTGTTTTTGCGCGTGCTTCCAGAATTAACTTTGCTACAACTACGCAAACAGCTAGAGGCGATCTAAATACGTTTATTGAGATAGACTTCTTTGGGGGTAACGCTGGTAGCACATATCAACCACGTCTTCGCCATGCTTATGGTGAATACATGGGTGTGTTAGCGGGTCATACTGCCACAGTATTCGGAGATCAAGATTCACTTGGTACAAACATTGATATTAACGGTATCAACAACGGTACCATGCGTCAGCCTCAAGTTCGTTATACAATGAATCCGGCTCAAAGCGTGAAGCTTATGGTTGCTTTAGAAAGGCCAGTAACAGACTATACATCAAAAGATGGAGCACTTAGCAATGCTGGGAACATGTTTGGTAGCTCAGGTTTGAACGCCAGTGGTACTACAAACGGTACGAACGCTGGTACCACAGCCGTTCCTGATGTAACAGCTCAAGTAAAATGGACAGGAAGTGCAGGACATGTAGCATTACGCGGTGTGGCACGTCAATTAGCTGTTAAATATGTAACTGAAGGAAGCTCTACTCCAACGACAGATTATAGTGCAAAAGCTACAGCTTGGGGTATGGGTATCGGTGGTAGACTCGTTACAGTTGGCAAGAGCGGTGTGTTTGGTCAAATCAACGGTGGTGACGGTATCGGTCGTTATATCTACGATTTAGACGGGCAAGCAGCATACTTCGATGTAACGCAACGTAAGTTTGAGACTCAAAGAGCTTATAACGGAATCGTTGGTTACGAGCACTACTGGCAAGATAACCTTCGTACAAACTTGATGGCAAGCTACACGAGAGTTCATGTGTCAGATTTTAGCCCAGGGATGCCACAGAGTGCTGTGTCAGCTTTAAGCGGCACAACAAGAATATCTAACCAATTCAAAAAAGTTATGGGTAACATTATCTACAGCCCTGTAAACAACATGGATGTTGGAGTTGAACTTGGTTGGTTCAAACGCCAAACCATTGACGGTAAAAATGGTCAAGCGGTTCGTACACAAGTTGCATTGACATATAAATTCTAATAGAAAAAACTATTGGAAATTCATGAGTCACACCTGATAGAATAGATTAAAGTTTCTCTATTTTATCAGGTACTTCTATGGATCATGAAACATTAGTTCGTAAAAAAATTCACGCTCTTAAAACTTTCTACACAAATCTTTTTATTTACACTGCTGTTTGTGTAGCTTGCATTATCATTTGGGTAAGCATGGGTGGTGGAGCTTTTTGGCCTATTTGGGTTATTTTTGGATGCGGCCTTGCTGCAGTTTTGCAAGCTGTCAGTTTAGGGCAAATTCCAAAACTTCATGAACTTTTTCCTTTTTTAAGCCCTTCTTGGGAAGATGAGCAAATTAAAAGCCAGCTTGAAAAAACTGATAAGCCTAGAAATACAGCTAAGTATGAAAAACATGCAGAGCATTCTCATATGCATATCCCACAAGAAGTCAAAAAAAAGATAAGCACTGAAGCTAAAAAGAAAACCCCTAAGAAATGATGCTTTCTAGAGACTATTTAATGCATCTAAACGGAACTTCCTGATGTTGGTTTGTCATAAAGCCTTACGATTTTCTTTTGCTGTTTTAGTGATTTTTTTGGATCAGTTGAGCAAAATTGTAATTTTAAACTGGCTTTCTTTTAAAGATGTTATTGGAGTGACAAGCTTTTTTAATCTCACCCTCACATTTAATCGAGGTGTTAGTTTTGGTTTTTTTCCAGCGGATACTTTTTGGGGAAAGCTTGTTCTTATTCTCATTGCAATCACATTTGTGACGTGGCTTATTTTTTGCTTGTGGAAAGCAGAAGACTTAACGACCCAGATAGGGTACAGCTTTATCATAGGCGGAGCTCTGGGCAATCTTATTGATCGTTTTCAATATGGTGCGGTTGTCGATTTTCTTCAATTTCACTTGTATAATCACTTTTTTCCAGTCTTTAATATAGCAGATAGCGCGATCACCGTCGGTGTTATCTTGATTTTCTTACAGCAAGCATGGCATGTTGAGAAAAAGAAAGAAGGTCAAGGCATAATATGAAAAAGAATTATTTAAATAAATTGAGTGTTGTTTTGGGGCTTGGAGTTGCTTCAATAGCATTAAGTGGCTGTGATAGTTTCCGTAACACTTTTGGATTAGATCATTATCAGCCCGATGAATTTAAAGTTTCAGACAATCCTCCTTTGAGTTTGCCAAAGGATTATAAGTTGCGCCCTCCAGCTGGAAGTGGTAACGGCTCGGAAGGGTCTGCGCCAGGTATTGCTACTGTACCTTCAGGAACGCAGGCTCAAAATTTATTATTAGGAACCTCGGTAACTGCGGTTCCTGCAGCTACTAAAGCACAATGCGGTGAACAGAATTTACTTGCTATGGCTTCTAGTCAGCAACAGGCAGTGCCTAACATTCGTGAAACTGTTAATCGTGAAGCAGCGGTTTCAACAAATGTTTCTGACTCTATGATTCAAAGAATTATGAGTTGGAAAGAAGAGGCCGCTCGTAATATCTCTTCTATTAATGGAGAGACTTCACCAGCAAAGGCAGCAAGTAATCAGTCAGGACCTCAATGAAGAAAAACCTGATCTTTTTGACATGCATATGCAGTATTGCCTTAGTCATATTTATAGGTTTAAGCCTCAAAACACGGTATCAAACAGCGTCAGATATTCCCTTAAAACAAACGCAGGATTCTATGACAACATCACCACTTCCGCTCCAAGAGTTAAAAACCTCTTTAGGAAATGTTATTTGGTTTGTTCCAACTGAAATTCCTGTAGTGAGTATCAATATTACGTTTCGTCATTCAGGTGATAAAAATTGCCCACCGATGTTACCAGGTTTGACGGATCTGGTTGCTGCTTTACTCGATGAAGGGGCTGGCCCTTATGACAGTCAAGGCTTTAAAAAAGCTTTGTTGGAGAAAAATATTAATCTCTCTATTTCATCCAATAAAGATAACTTTGTTATTGCATTTAGAACTGTAAAAGAAAATTTGAAAGATGCGCTTGATTTAATTCAAGCAATGCTTACAGCTCCGCGTTTTGCAGAAGAAGACATGAGACGTGTAAAAGAGCAAATTACAGCAAGCCTGCAACAATCTTTGCATATGCCACAACCTACGGCCAGGATGGCACTACAAAAAAATGTCTATGGTGAAAATCACCCCTATTACAAAAGCATAAATGATCGGCTAAAGGTTCTGTCTAGCTTAACGGGTGACCAGCTAAAAGAGTATATGAAAAAGGCTTTCACACAATCAAACCTGGAAATCATTGTGTGCGGAGCGGTCTCTCAAAATGACGTGGTAAAAGAAATTGAAAGCACATTTATGGTTTTGCCAAAAGGAGAACCTCTTTCAAGGCCTGCTCCTCTTTCTTTGCAAAATTTAGGGAAAACTTATCCAATTCAGATGGATATTCCACAGACGCTTATTTATTTCGTTCAGCCAGGTATTCCTCGTTTAGATCCCGATATTTATGCACTTTTGGTTGGTATGCGTATTTTAGGGAGTGGAGAGTTTGAATCTCGTTTGTGGCAGGAAATTCGCGAGAAACGAGGCCTTGCTTATTTTTGTAGTGCTGATATTTCTACAAGCGATCTAGCAAATATTATCATGGGGGCTACAGCTACTAAGACTGAAAGTGTTGATCAAGTTATTGGTTTAATTAAGGAAGAATGGAAAAAAATTATTGATAAGGGCGTAACGCAAGCAGAGCTCGATTTTCACAAGAAAAATATAACAGGTTCTTATCCATTATCTTTCGGTTCAACTCTTAGCATTGTTGGAACGCTTGCCAGTTATAGAAACGATAATTTTCCAATTGATTATATAAAAACACGCAATTCAAATTTTGAAAAATTGACTGTAGCAGATGTTAACAAAGTGCTTCGAAGAATCCTAAATCCTGATCTTTTAACATTCATCATTGTAGGTAGATTAGCAGGGAAAAACGAAGCCAAATGAAAAAGTTTTTGCGTCTCAGTTTTTTATTTTTAACTCTATTTATGGGACAAAGTATGGCCGGTATATTTAATCCACAAGTACAAACTTTGCCAAATGGCCTAAAGGTTATTGTTGTTCCAAATGACATGGCGCCCATTGTTAATGTTGGTGTCCTTTATATGGTTGGAACCGCAGATGATCCGCCAAGCTTGGTTGGGATTTCTCATTTTTTAGAGCACATGATGTTTAAGGGTACGAAAACCGTTCCAACTTCTGAGTTCAAAAAGACAATTTTAACTTATGGTGGCAGCACAAATGCATCAACAAATTTTGACTATACCTTATATAATACAGAGATTGCTAAAGAGCATTTAGAGCTTATTTTAAAATTCGAAGCCGATCGGATGGTTAATCTTGCCTTTACAGAGGCTGAAGTAAAGTCGGAAAAAGATGTGGTTTGGGAAGAACGGCGTATGCGTTTTGAGAATCACCCATTTGGTCAAGCTTATGAAGTTTTGTTAAGAACGCTGAGTTGGTATCATCCCTATGGTGTGCCACCCATCGGTTATCCAGTTCATATTCAAAACTATAGCTATGAGTCTGTGCGGGCTCATTATAGTACTTGGTATGCACCTAATAATGCAATTTTGATAGTTGCAGGAAAAACGACAATGGACGAAGTGATGAAACTTGCTGAAAAGCATTTTGGTTCACTGTCTTCAAAGAAAATTCCGGCAAGGGTTCGAACAGCTGAGCCTTCTCACCTTGGAATTACACAACATATTGAACAAAAAAACCCTAGAAATTCATTGATCTTATTGAATTGGTATTATAAGTCTCCAAATCATAAGGGGGAAGGAAAAGAACATTATTATCCATTGATTGTTCTCTCTCAAATTTTAGGCGGAAACAGTACTACAGAATTTTATAAGGTTCTTGTCGAGGAAAAGAAATTAGCAATTAACGTTGGCGCTTCTTACGAGGGGGACAGTTTTGATCCTCGTCCTTTTAGTATAGCAGCAACACTTGCTCCTCATATGGATGTTCAGACCTTTAAAAAAGAATTGGCGACAATACTTCAAAACATACTTGAAAGGGGGGTTAGTGAGGAAGAGCTTAGAAAAGCAAAGCGAGATCTGTTAGCTCAGCTAGCCTTTATCAGGGATGGAAATGACAGTACTTTGAATGTTTTTACAGGCCTTGCGTGTGATTTTACCATCGAAGAAATTGAAAAGTGGGGCGAATATATTCAAGGTGTAACTTTGGAGCAAGTCCATGCGGCAGCAAAACTAGTTTTAAATGTGCCTCCTATAGCGACTATGGATTTATATCCTGAGAAGTGATCTCATTTCTATTTTTAAATTTTTTTTTGGCCACTGACTTGAGTTACATTCATCAAAGTTACCTGGATTTCCCCGGAACGATGTTCTTCGAGGTGGCTAGGAAAACTGCGTCACCCTGAGCGAAGCGTGGCGATCCAGAAAATGGGTCTCTTTTTAGCTCTTTTCATCTTTCTTTCTCTCCTTTTTCTCTTTCCCTTTTTTTCTGTCTGTCTCTTTTAAAATTTGGAAACCTATCGATTGTGTTTCTTGTTTTAGGACTCCTTG
>JAIEMR010000123.1 GCA_019751935.1 Alphaproteobacteria bacterium | reverse complement strand
AGGATTGGACATATCTCTTCTGAGCCCTTATTACATCAACTAGATTCTGCATTCAAAAATGCGTATTTTTTCAGACTGGCTCAGGATCCTTACAAAGCAATGCCTCAATTATCGTAACGCGTAAAGGATTTAGAAAATCTTGCTTTGTTTAATTGGCCCTCATAATTACGAGTCTCATGTCCAGGATATAAATGAGACATATAAGCTTCGCTACGATTATTTTTACAAAAACCTTAAATGGAATGTAAAAACACACGATGGCCTGGAAAAGGATGAATATGATACCCCAAATGCTTATTATTTCATATATAAAGACCAAGAAGGCTCTTTGAAAGGGTGTCTGCGACTGATTGAGATGACAAAAGAATGCATGTTTGATGGTCCTTTTAATTTCCTTCTCCCTAATTTAAAGGATTTTAAAAAACCTGGCTATTGGGAAATAAGCCGCCTTGCCATTGATCCGAACTGTAATGAAACAGAATTTAAAGAAATTTTCACCTATTTGATTATGGCTTTGAGTCATTTTGGATTAAAAAACAATACCCCTAAAACTTATTTAGCCTTATCTCATCCAACATCTGTTGAGCTTGCTAAAAGCCTCGGAATACTCGTCAAACTCATTAACGAAGACAGCATTGAAAATAGATCAGTTATTGTTTCAGCTTATACGCCTGATTTTGAAAGTCATGAGAAGTTAATGCAAAAGCTTCTCACGCCCCTAGAGCTTGAAATTCCCACCGAATTATAATTTATCACAAAAACTTTCCTTGTGTTATTCAAACAAATCTTCTATAGTTCACCCATGATTATACGGTATTATATCTTTTTTTCCTCCCTCTCTTCTCGCTAATAAGCGATGTTGCATGTTTGCACCCATTCTCAAAAACCATTTTTAAAATATATATAGAATACAAATAGTCATGTTAAAAAAATTACCCGTTCAATTGCTCATATGCCTTATCGGTGGTCTCATCTTTGGAAATTATCTTAGTGCCGATGTCATAAGTTTTTTCTATACAATAAGTTGCTTTTTAAAAGATGTGCTGATGATCATTCTTCCCATCATCATTTTCGGCTATTTATTTGCAGCTATTCTTTCTTTTGAAAAACAAGCACCTTTATTAATCCTGACCATTGTTGTGCTAGTCATATGCTCGAATGCAGCTACAGTCCTTACGGCTTATGGATTTGGTAAAATTGTTTTACCGCTCCTTTCTTATGAATCCCTTCACACGCTCGCGGCCACTCACGAAGAAATTAGAGCCTTATGGCGCCTGCCATTTTCTTCTCCTGTCACCCCTGATAAAACTATGATCTTTGGTGTGTGCGTGGGACTTATCGCAAGTTTTTTAAACAAACCTATCTTAAAACAGTTGGCTTTCTCATTAAGGGACAAAGCAACAATTGCTTTGAAAAAAGGATTTATCCCCTTTCTTCCTTTGTATGTACTTGGGTTTATTTTAAAACTTGATCGTGATGGATCTCTTGGATTATTGCTTCAAAATTACAGCCGGATTTTTGTTATTAGCTGCGTGTTAATCACGACTTATATCAGTTTGATGTATGCTATTGCTGCTAATTTTAGATGGCGCAAATTTAAAGCTTTTGTCGGTGAAATGCTGCCAGCAGGTCTTACTGGATTTAGTACCATGTCTAGTGCGGCAGCGATACCCGTTACATTAGATGCCACCGAAACAAACTTAAACAATAGAGAATATGCGGATTTTGTTGTTCCTGCGACTGTTAACATTCACATGATTGGTGATGGTCTTAATATTGCTTTAACAAGCCTTGCTCTTTTGCTTATGACTGGGCATCCTATACCTGAGTTTTCAGTGTTTCTGACTTTTACGTTGTATTATTGCATCGCTAAATTTTCAGCAGCTGGCATACCAGGAGGAGGAGTAATTGTCATTTTACCAGTTGCTCAGCATTATTTAGGTTTAAGTGCAGAAGCAACAACGATGCTTGCTACAATTTATATTCTGCAAGACCCCATTATCACAGCCGCTAACGTAATGGGAAATGGTGCGTTTGCGCTACTTACAGGAAAATTATTAAAAAAGGCCAAAAATGAATAAAGTATCTGCCCATAATATCAAAGGCGTTTTTTATGCCGCACTCTCAGGCATTCTCTACGGATGTTTAGCTTATTTTGGATTTAACCTAGTTAACAGTAATTTTTCTTTTTCTGATATGTTGTTTTGGAGGTTCGCTCTAGCGACAGTTGCACTCCTCCCTTTTGTCTTTAAAAAGCACCTGTGGACTTCTGCCTCTCTTTATAAAATAGGAGTTCTCTTTTTTGTAGGGCTGTTTGTGTACAGTCTAGGCGCTCATTTTTACTTCCAAGCTGCAGAACGTATAGGCTCTGGTCTTGCTATGGTTATTTTCTTTATCTTTCCTCTGTTTGTTATTTTACTCAGTTGGACTATTGATAAACATACCATTGGAAAAGGGACAATTGTTTCGGTCACGATTATTTTAATTGGCCTTGGGTTGTTAGCAGATTATGAACAAGCGAACATAAATTTTGTAGGGCTCCTTTTAGCTCTACTTTCAGGTGTGGGATATGCGATTTATGTGTACATAAGTAAAAAAATAAAAGTTCCTCCGATTTTATCCACTTTTGTTTTATGTTTTGGAAGTGCTGTTCTTTTCTTCTTTCTATCCCTTTATCAAAGTGGCGGAAAAATGATCCCTCTTCCATCTTGTTGGTTTAGTGTCGTTGTCTTAGGGCTTATTTGCACGCTATTTCCGATCCTTTTGCTTTTAAAAGCAATGGAAACAATTACAGCAACCAAAGCTTCTATTTTAGGGGTTTTAGAACCTCTAGCTACGGTTGTTATTGGTATTCTGTTTTTGGATGAAACCATTACCCTCCGCCAATGGATGGGCACAGGCATCGTTCTTGCTGGCGCCCTTTTGGTACAATGTGAACCTTACCTACAGAGATTTTTCAAAAAAAATCACAGATCTTCAAGGCCCCTTATGAAGTAAGAAAAATAAATGTGGAGATGTACGGTTTTGTTTATGGATCTTTTTACTCAAACATTGACCAAGTCTCTAAAACTTGCCTATATTAAACTACTCGGATTTAATACAAACGTATGCAATGACTTTTGATCCTTTACTTCATAATTTGATAGATCGCTTAAAATGGATCATCCTGCCTCTTGCTCTCTTGTGGGGAAGTGTATTTTTATCACTTTAACTTGATGCTAGAGCTTTCTCATATATTTTATTCTTATAAAGATTTTCTAGCACTAGAAGATATCACCTTTAAATTTCCTGCAAAATCGTTAACAGCCATCGTTGGGCCCAATGGTGCTGGGAAAAGTACCCTTTTAAAGGCCATAGCTGGACTTATTACGCCTTACAAGGGGAAACTAAAATGGAAAAATGAAATTAAGCTTGCTTACCTGCCCCAATATTCTCTTTTAGATCGTTCTTTTCCTTTAACAGTTTTTGATGTTGTTGCTATGGGATTGTGGCAGAAAATAGGCATCTTTGGCGGCCTTTCTCATAAAGGAGCAGATGAAATTCATGAGGCTCTTGAAAGTGTTGGGCTCAAAGGATTTGAAAAAAGAGGCCTTTCGGAACTTAGCGGTGGTCAATTCCAAAGGCTTCTTTTTGCCAGAATGATTGTTCAAGATGCAGACTTTCTTCTTCTTGATGAACCTTTTGCAGCCGTTGACGAAGCAACCACCAGAGACTTACTAAAATTGATCCAAGAGTGGCACTGCCAGGGGAAATCCATTATGGCCGTTATTCATAATTTGAATTTGGTCCGAAAATATTTTCCCCAAACGCTTCTTTTGGCAAAAAAAGTGGTTGCTTTTGGAGAAACGAAAGCTGTTCTGACAACAGAAAGCCTCACTGAAACTAGTTTGATGGGGCTATAATGATAGAAATCTCTCTCATAAAATTAGCGATAACCCCTTTCTCTGATTACCTGTTCATGCGGAGAGCTTTAGTTGCATGTTTAGGTATTGCTCTTTCCAGTGCCCCTCTTGGCGTTATTCTCATTCAAAGACGTATGAGTCTTATGGGCGAAGCTCTTTCGCATGGGATATTACCGGGAATTGCGATTGCTTATTTATTGTTTGGCATGTGGCTTCCGGGACTTAGTATCGGAGGAATTATAGCTGGGCTTATTATTGCCTTTTTAAGCAATTTCGTTACCCGCAAAACCATTTTAAATGAAGATGCAACCTTTAGCAGTTTTTATATTATCGCCCTTGCCTTAGGAGTCCTTATCCTTTCTTTAAAAGGAGGCAATATGAATCTGCTTCACCTTTTGTTCGGTAATGTGCTTGCAGTTGATAGCAGTTCGCTCCTCTTTATTTCTGGAATTTCCTCTCTCACATTAGTACTCGTCATCTTGTTATATCGTCCCCTTATTTATGACTGTTTTGACCCTCTTTTTATGCAGTCAGTCGGCCTTAAAAGCGTTTATTATAATATTATTTTCTTAAGCCTAATTGTATGCAATCTCGTAGCTGCCTGTCAGACTCTTGGAACATTGATGGCTCTTGGTATTATGATGGTCCCTGCCATAACAGCTAGACTTTTATCAAAACGTTTATTTCCTATTTTTATAATTAGCATCGTCCTTGCAATTTTCTCTAGTTATATTGGACTTCTCATGTCTTACTATCTAAACTGGCCTTCAGGCCCTACAATCATTTTGGTAGCAGGAGCTGGATATTTAATAGCAATGATTTACAGCTTTATAAAAAATGAAAATTAAACCTTATCATCGTTATATTTTAATGTTTGCACTCACAAGTCTCGCTTGTGTATCCATAATTTTGTATCAATTAAAAAATACTCCTATCTCTTATGTTCAAGATAAACCCTCCAGCGGCGAAGCTGAACTTGGAGGACCTTTTGTTTTAACCGATCAATACGGAGAAAAACGAGATAGCCAGGAATTTAAAGGCAAGTTTATGCTGATTTATTTTGGCTATAGTTTTTGCCCCGATATTTGCCCAACGGGCCTTCAAAACATAACAGGCGCATTAAATTTATTAAAGCGCGACCGCGAGCAAATTGTTCCCATATTTGTAACTGTAGATCCTAAACGTGACACAAGTGATCATCTTAAAATTTATGCCAGTAATTTTCATCCCAATTTCATTATGCTAACCGGAACAGAAGATGAAATTAAAGTCATTTCAAAGCTCTATAAAGTTTATGCCGCTAAGTCTGATGAGGGACCAAGTTCATCAGATTATCTTATTGATCACAGCACACTTATTTATTTAATGGACCAGAACGGAAAATTCCTTGAATATTTTCCGCACAGCACACCTCCTGAAAAACTTAGCTGGGCCATTCTAAAATATCTTATTCATAAACAAGAGTAACAAACGATGACATCTTCTAAAATTATCGCAGGCAATTGGAAAATGAATGGAACGGCAACTTTTTTAAAAGAATGTTTGTCGTATTGGCAAAGTCTGAGTTTGGTTCATAACCTTGTGATCTGCCCGCCCTTTACCCTTTTAACTGAGGCTAACAAAAGTATCCACTCTTCCAAAGTCAGTTTGGGTGCGCAAGATTGTCATCAAAAACTTACCGGCGCTTTTACAGGAAATATAAGCGCAGATCACGTAAAGGAAACTGGATGCTCGTATGTGATTATCGGTCATTCTGAACGCCGCCAGTACCATGGTGAAAACAATGATCTCATAAAGGCTAAGGCAGAAACGGCCATCTCTTCGGGATTAAAACCAGTTATCTGTGTTGGTGAAAATCTAGGAGAGAGAGAACAAGGTGTTACCCTTGAGATTTTACAAACACAAATCGAAGCTTGTTTGCCTAATTCATCTAGAGATTTCCTGGTTGCCTATGAGCCTGTATGGGCAATTGGCACTGGAAAAGCAGCATCCTTAAAAGATATTGAAGAGGTTCATGGCTTTCTTCGAAAATTGGTTGGATCTGGAATTCCCCTACTTTATGGAGGATCAGTTACTGCGGAAAATTGCAAAGAAATTATATCTTTAAGTGATGTCGATGGTGTTTTAGTGGGCGGCGCGAGTCTTAAAAAACAAGACTTTGGTCGTATGCTTTGTGGTCAATGAGTAAAGAATCCCCTTTATCAGCCACCGGCAAACTCTGGCATCTGAAAGCCCCAGATGAACGCACAGTGCTGGGGCTAGCGCAGCAATATAACTTACCTGAAATAGTAACAAGATTGCTTGTAAATCGTGGGGTCACGCTTGAAACAGCAGATAATTATTTAAGACCTACATTGCGTGAATTGCTTCCTGATCCCTCTCTTTTATTAGATATGGACAAGGCAATCGAACGTACAATAAAGGCGATTGAAGCAAAACAGCCAATTGTCGTTTATGGTGACTATGACGTAGATGGAGCCACCTCCTCCGCTCTTTTGCGCCGTTATTTTAAAGACATTGGTTATCCCATTCAGCTTTATATCCCAGATAGAATCGAAGAAGGATATGGCGCAAATAAAGAAGCTCTTGAATTGCTTTATCGGCAAGGACAAAGGCTTGTCCTTATGGTTGACTCTGGAACAACAGCATTTGAGCCCTTAGAACATGCTCATTCTTTGGGGTTAGATGTCATTATTTTAGATCATCATACTGCTCAGCCTGCTCTGCCCAAAACTATCGGCATTGTTAACCCCAATCGCCTTGACCAAGATCTTGGAAATTATGGGTACCTTCGTCATTTATGTGCAGCCGGCGTTTCGTTTTTATTCTTAATTGCCCTGCAACGGACACTTCGAGAAAAAGGTTGGTTTAAAGATAAATCTGAACCTGACTTACTCCAATATTTGGATCTTGTCGCCCTTGGAACTGTTTGTGATGTTATGCCGCTTGTAGGACTCAACCGTGCCTTTGTCACTCAAGGCCTTAAAGTTTTAAAAGGCCGTCAGAATCTAGGACTTTCTATTCTGTCAGATATTTCAGGCGTTAATGAAGCCATTTCAACTTATCATCTTGGTTTTATCTTGGGTCCCCGTATTAATGCTGGTGGTCGCGTAGGACAAGCTAATTTAGGCAGTCTTTTGCTCACAACCGATGACAAAATGGAAGCACAGAAAATTGCAAATAGTCTCAATCAATTTAACCTCCAGCGCCAAGAGATTGAAAAACAAGTCTTGGAAGAAGCCACCGGGCAAATAGAGGCGCGGTCTCTGCATAACCATCCTGTTCTTTTAGTAGGAGAGGAAGGTTGGCATCCAGGTGTCATTGGTATTGTCGCTAGCCGTTTGAAGGAACGTTATAATCGCCCTGCTTGCGTGGTTGGGTTTGAAAACGGGATTGGTAAGGGATCGGGGCGTTCCATTACAGGCGTTGAATTAGGAGCTGCCATGCATATTGCCGTGCATCAATCCCTTCTTGAAAAAGGCGGAGGGCACGCAATGGCGGCTGGCTTTACCGTCCACCGAGATAAATATGATTTATTTCATACCTTTTTAAACAACCATCTTGGTAAGCAAATCAGTGAGATAACGCCAACACTTAAACTAGATGGATATTTATCGATCAGCGCTGCAACCGAAGATCTGCTGGAAACAATTGGTTGCTTAGAGCCATTTGGCAGCGGCAATGCGTCTCCTAAATTTGCCTTTAATCAGGTTCGTGTTGCTTATATAGACACTGTTGGAGAAAACCACTTGCGCTGCCAGCTTGCTGATGAAGCTGGAAATCGTCTAAAAGCGATGGCCTTTCGTGCAAAAGACACCCCTTTAGGAATGTATCTAGAGGAAACAAAAGGTGAGCGAATTCAAGTTGCAGGAACCTTAAAGCTCGATTCCTGGCAAGGATCAAAAAATGTCTCGTTTACAATTGAAGACGCGATGGCTGTCTAAGCAACGACCCCTTTGTTCGCATAGCCAGTTGTCTTTTCTCTAGGACGATACCAAAAGAGATAAAGAGGCAAACCACTTAAGGTAAATAAACCCGCAATCATCAATGTTCTAAGCGGCGTTTCGTAAATCACCCAAACGCAAAAAGCAGTCGCTATAAATCCAAAGAACCATAAAAATGGTTTTTGTTTTTCTTTTTTAGCTATCAGTAATTTAAAAAATGAGACGCAGCTTATTAAATACACAAACAAGAAAGCAACAACCGAAAAATCAATAATAGATGTGATTTGCCCAGCAATACTTTCATTGGAGGTAAGAACAAGTAAAGGAATGATTCCCCCGCAGCTAACCAAAAGACTACCAAACGGTGCATCATTTTTATTTTTTTGCCCAAAAAAACTTGGAACAAAACCATCTTCAGCAAGTCCAAGTGCAATTTGACCACTGGTTAGAACCCATGCATTCAGTGTTCCAATACATACAATTGAAGCAATAACTGAAATCACCAGGTGCCAATGCCCTCCAAAAACAATTTGTGCAACGTCGACATAAGGCGCTTTTGAATGCATTAAAACATCACCAGGAATTAAGCCCATAACGCCGATACTATTAAAAATATAAAGGATGGCAACACAGCTTGTTCCTAAGACAATTGCTCTTGGAATTGTTTTCTCAGGATTTTCAATAGAACCCGCAGGTGTCGTTGCAGACTCAACGCCGATAAAACCCCATAAAGTCAGTAAAGCAACTTGCGAGAGAACTTGAGAAGTTGGTAAGACAGATATGCTTTTATCCACCACAAAACTATCCATATTAAACATAAAAATAGCTGCAAATGGCATAATGATTAAGGGAATAAATTTCAAAAAAGTTAAAAAGAATTCAGCATTTCCTGCCGTTTTAACGCCCCTTAGATTGATAAATGTAATAATAAACAAAAGCCCAAATTCGAGCATCAAGCTAAAGCCTTGTGAATGATTACCAATCAAAGAAGAAAGATAGCCTACACTTGAAACAATCACAGCCGTTGTGCTGACCCATGAGATAATCCAATAGGTCCAACCTGTAAAAAATGCCGCCGGTTTACCAAATGCATTTTTTACATAAACATGAGGTCCCCCTGTTTTGGGAAATTGTGAGCATAATGAAGCAAAAACAAGTGCAAGCGCAATCGCACCCAAAGATGAAAGTACCCATCCATATAAACTTGATATTCCATAAGGAGCTAAACTGGATGGCAACATAAATACGCCCGTTCCAATCTGGCTACCAGTAACCAGTGCAAAAACAGACCAGAAACCCATTTTACGAGACATTTTAAAAATCCTCTAACGACTTAATACTTGAAGGTGAAAATATTGAACGATAAATAATGATAGAGGATATGAAGGCGCCCTAGGGGGCCTTTCGGAAGGAAGAAGATTTTGTAAAGGAACTAAAATGCATTTTTTAAACCTTATAAATTTCACTTTAATTGCAGCATTTTATTTTAAAAATGTCAAGTGTTTTTAAATTTTGGAAGGATAGATTTAATAGGGGTACTTATTAAAAGCCCCCCCTATTTTATTTTAGTTACACCACTGCAATATCTGGCGCATCAACTGCTTTCATACCGACAACGTGATATCCCGCATCAACGTGATGCACTTCACCTGTGACTCCACTGGATAATTGGCTCAAAAGATATAAACCAGCTCCGCCCACATCCTCTAACGTAATATTGCGCTTTAACGGGGAATTGTATTGATTCCATTTAAGAATATAACGGAAATCACCAATGCCTGACGAAGCTAAAGTTTTTGCCGGACCTGCTGAAAGAGCATTGACACGAATGTTATCTCCGCCTAAATCAACAGCAAGGTAACGCACACTAGCCTCCAACGCTGCTTTTGCAACGCCCATCACATTGTAATGTGGCATAACACGTTCTGCCCCGTAATAGGTCAACGTCAAAAGAGACCCACCATTTGGCATTAATTTAGAGGCTTCGCGGCAAACTTCTGTAAATGAATAACAGGAGATATCCAATGAATTCAAAAAGTTAGCTTTTGAAGTTGCAACGTATTTTCCTTTGAGCTCTTCTTTATCGGAATAAGCCAATGAATGTAGAACAAAATCAATTGAATCCCAGTTCCGACCAATCTTATGAAAAGCCTCCGCTACTTGTCCTGGCTGACTCACATCACATTGAAATAAGTGATTAGGATTAGACTTGAGCTGAGCAGCTAAAGGCTCTATACGCTTTAAAAGAGAGTCCGTTTGGTAAGTAAATGCCAATTCAGCGCCTTGATCCGCCAATGCTTTACTGATTCCCCACGCTAGAGAATGATCGTTAGCAAGGCCCATGATTACGCCTCGTTTACCCTTCATCAAATTCGTCATATATCCTCATATCGTCATTAGAGTATTTCACTTTAGCTATAGTAATGACTGATGCGGCGAAAGGATTCAAGCCCAAATCTGTTTATTTCTTGCCTTTATCTTTTGGCAGCTTATCTAAAGCTTCAAATAACTTTTCTAATATTTGCGCCAGCATTCCTATCTCATTGGGTGTTGAGGTGAATTCTTGAAATGTAGTTTTCTTACCATTTGCCTTATCACGGCAAATGGCACTTATTTTACGAAGCGGATCAATAAGCATTGTGTTATAGACAAAAATAATCACCTTCTAATATCATCATGTGACAAAAATAATTAACAAAATGTAAACTCAGAGGTTCTTAATGGCAGCGATTTTCTAGCTGAATTAATTCTGGCAACTGCAGCATGTCATTAAACATAATATCGACTCCTGCCTCGAAAAAACTTTTATCTGAAATCTTTTGACTTTGCGCAGTTCCAATAAATCCTAAGACTTTCATCCCTGCTTCATGAGCTGCTCGTGCTCCTATGGGGCTATCTTCGATGACTAAGCATTCAGATGGCAAAACTCCCATTTTTTTTGCAACAAATTGATAAAGATCAGGGTAGGGTTTAGGCCTACTCACCATATCCGCGCTGAAAATACAATCATCAAAATACTGATCTAAGTGGCGCGAATTAAGAAGCTTTAGCAACCGAGGGAAATGGCTATTTGAAGCTACAGCTTTTGGCAAACGGATTGCTTGTAGAGTTTCAGCCACATGAGGGATGACTTTCACTTCTTTTTCTAAAGATTTTGTAATTTCATCTTCAATTTCATTAATCTGGGCATCACTAATAAAAACACCAGATTCTTTTGTGACGGTCTGAAGCGCATCCATTGTCGTAACACCAGAAAATCTCTTATTATATTCCCCTTCTTCTATAGAAATACCCAGCTTTTTCAAGGCACTCACTTCAATACGCCCGCCTATTTCTTCTGAATCAAGCAAAACGCCATCGCAGTCAAAAATAATAGCTTTAATTGTAGGGAAGAATTCAGAGTTTTCCATAATAGACCTCCTGCGTTTCATATCATTTGGTCAATAAGATTTCACCTAATGTCTAATCCTTTTTTCAAGTTTTTTCAATCAGAATATTTGGCCTTTACATTTCAACAACATGGGAGTATTAATAATGCGAGTAATGGTGACATTACTCTATTATGGGTTTGTAAGTTATCTTTGTACAAATAAATTTGTATTCTTAAGGAGATTTACAATGAAATCCAAATCTTTACTTTTAATTCTCACTCTTCTTTCTTTGACCATCGAAACTGCATTAGCAAGTAAGCTTTTGGTTACAAATGAAAACGCTAAAGAGCTTACGGTTTATATTCAGGCAGAAGGGTCCTTAAGTGAAGACCTACATTGGCTGGAAGTGGTTATTCCAGCAAATGCAAAAGATTTTGAAGTGACCCTAACCCCTAAAGATATGGGAGGTAAAGCAACTTTTTTGGTAAGAGGAAGAACAAACCCTTTAACACCAAGAGGGACTTGTTCTAACCTAAGTATCGACAAAAATTACAGTCTTAGTTTTAGCAACCAAAATTTAGGGACTGAATGCCAAAGTAAATTAAGTTAAGAAGCCGAAAAGGAAAAGAAAAAGAATAAAAACTTAACTTTTACTGAGCATGGATGCCTTTTGGCATCTGTGCTCTTTTTAGTTTTTTTATCACAGGAGGAAGAAATGCCATACGCAAGCAATGTTGATCTTCCCGATTCAGTTACAAATAATTTACCACACCATGCTCAAGATATTTATAAAGCAACCTTTAATTCTGCCTTCGAAGAATACAAAAAACCTTCTAACAGAAGAACGTCAGAAACAAGAGAGCAAGTATCTCACAAAGTTGCTTGGGCTGCCGTTAAACAGAAATATAGAAAGAAGGATGATAAGTGGGTAGAGAAAAGCAAAACTCCTTAAAGAAGCTCATCAACCCGTTTACGCAAATAAGGTAAAATTTCCCTTTCAAACCATGGGTTTTTTCTAAGCCACGCATTATTGCGCCAACTAGGATGAGGCAAGGGAAGAAACTTGGGCACGTACTCTCTCCACGCCATAATTGTTTCTGTTCCCGATCTTTTGGCTTTTTTCCCTAAATAATAAAGCTGTGAGTATCGCCCAACCAAAAGGGTCAGCTCAATGGCGGGAAGCTTCTCCATTATCTTCTTATGCCAATGCAAGGCACACTCTGATCTGGGAGGATTATCACCACCTTTTAGGTTTTTTCCTGGATAACAAAACCCCATAGGGATAATGGCTATGCGACTATCATCATAAAAAGTCTCACGATCAATATTTAACCAAGATCTAAGCCGATCACCACTTGGATCGTTAAATGGAATTCCTGTTTGATGAACTTTGTTTCCTGGGGCTTGCCCAATAACAAGCAATCGACAGCTAGGCTTTGCTCTAACAACGGGTCTTGTTCCTAAAGGCAAAAATTCCTCACAAAGCTTGCAAGCCCTAATATCGTTTAAAAGATCCTGAAACTTTTTTTGAGTATCCATCGATATAGCTAACCTCTATAAAGAGATAACGATCATCGTCATCACGAAGCTCCGTAGGAGCTGTGGTGATTCAGCGTATTTTCTGAATGGCCTCGCAACTGCGTTGCTCGCCATGACGAAAAATGCATAATCATTTTATACTGGTCCTACTATGCATCAAAGATTAAAGGCTTATCTATCACTTATATCATATAAAGATTAGCCTTTAACAGAAGTGGAATTTTCTACTTACTATGTAAGTGATTCACCCCATCCCAGTCTGCACCTGGAGGCGTCTTTTTATAAGCCTCGCATCTTTCAATGTAAAGAGCACAAGGCATATCTTCTGGATAACGGAGCTGCATATCTTTAAAAGCTTCAATCGCCTCATCCCAACGCTGCTCTAGATATAAAGTAAAGCCGCGAGCAAACTGTTCAGCAAATTTGAGCTGTTCGTTTGTTGGCAATAATAAAGGATCCGTGTTTTGCAAAGCTATCAATTCAAAGATTTTAATACCTTCATTTTTTCCTTTTACAGCAACCACATCTAATGGTCTTACGACCGCATAATCTTGAATCTGTTTATATGTAGCTTGACTGATGATGATACATGAGCCGTAATTTTTGTTAACACCTTCTAATCTAGCAGCTAAGTTCACTGAATCCCCAATAGCAGTATAGTTTAACCTTTCAGTTGATCCAAGATTTCCAACAATAACGTCACCTGTATGAAGTCCCATACGAGTAAACAATATTGGTTTCTTTTCAAAGCCCCATTTACGGTTAAGATCAAGAAGACGTCTTTGGCAAAGAAGAGCTGCTTTACACGCATGCAGCGCATGATCTTTATCATTTCCAGGTGCTCCCCAGAAAGACATAATTGCATCACCAATGTATTTATCAACCGTACCAGTTTGATCAATGATTATTTGAGTCATTTCATCAAAATAATCAGATAAATGATTCATCAATTTGTCGGCAGGATAAGTTTCAGAAATAGTTGTAAAGCCTGCAATATCGGTAAAAAGCAAGGTAACATTTTTCATTTTGCCCCCTACTTTTACATCTATTCCCTTATCTATCAATTTTCGAACGAGAGCCTTGGGAACAAATTTACCAAAAGAAGATAAACTATGGCGCATCCGCGAAATAGAGGACTGAAGTTTTTGGATTTCTAAAATCCCTGATTTTACTTCATCAACCTCACTTAAGTCAAAATTTGTAATCCGATTAGCTTGATCCGCAAGAGCATTAATCGGTTTTGCAATACGATGAGCAATCAATGCAACAACAAAGATTGATAGAAAAAGAATACTCAATGAAATTAATAAACACTTTTCTTGGGTTGTTTTAACCTTTCCAATAAATACATCCATAGGAGTTATGACTGTAAATATCCAATTCTTAAAAAATGACTGATCAAATTCTTTATAGGTCGCTATATATTGACGATTGTCATAGTCAAAAATGAAACGATGCTGCTGCGTAGACACAAAATTTCTATAGCCGTGGAAAGAAACTTTGTCCCCAAGATCTTCTAAAGTTACTAGCTGCGTCTCAGCAGTATTCACAACTTTTGCCGTGGTTTTTTCTGTTGGATGCGCAATAACCTCGCCTTTTTTATTGATAATGATTGCAAGACCTTTAACTGAGTTATTCTTTAAGATTCCAGATAAACTTACTAAAGGAATATCTGCGCCAATTGCTCCGATATATTTCCCCTTTTCATCTTGCAATGGATGCGCAGTAGCAACTCCTGGAAGTTTTGAGGTACTAAAAATATAAATATCAGTCCAAATTTGGGCTTCCATTTGCATTGATTTATTATACCACTCACGCACGCGGTGATCGAAGGTGATCTCAAAATCAGGTAATTTCTCTTGCTCTAATACCTTTCCTTCTTGATTCAGATAATACCAGGTCTCTTCCTTACGATTCTCACCACGATCAAGGACTCTAACAGCAATGGTTGCATTTTTTGGAAGAAGCTTTGTTGTTAAAGATCTGTAAGTAGATCCCTCTCCTAATATCTTAACTTGCATAAAACGTCCAGTTTCTATACCAATAAATACGCTTTCTAAATAAGGATATTGCTTAACAGTTCCAATCATGTATTCCACTAATTTCTTATTGCTTATATCTACATCTTGCGGACGATTGATAAGATAAGACCCCAGTGCAACTGAATTCTGAGCACCTTTAAAATGGTTATTAATTGTATCAATTTTGGTATCACTCAGATCCTCCATCATTTTATCAGAAAAATCGATGAGCGTTTCCTTATTGGCGCTGTACATGTAAAACATTATTGAGATAGCTGTAATGATTTGAAGAACAAAGAAGCTAGTCAAAACATCAAATCTAAGCTGTCTTCTTAAAAATATCCTATGAATATATGCAAACACATTAACCATCAGAGCAATGCCTTAGAAAAATCAATCTTGATTCAATATACCTCCTAAAGAGTTTACAAAGAGTTAATCAATTGATTGATCTCTCACAAAAAACAAGTTACCATTAATTTAGTTAAAAGTTTTTTTAAATTAAATGATTCTAACTTAAGGGGCCTAAATGCAAGCTTCTAGCGCTCAAAATAACACAGCTTCTTTTATTGAAGGAACTGGGTGGTTACTTTCTCTGTTCGTCCCGCTGGCTTTCTATTTTCTGTTCTCATCTTTTGCGGTAGATACGGAAGTCGTGATTTTCTTATCCATACTGTCTTCTGCAGTAGTAATGTGGATCTTTAGAATAATTCCAGAATACTTACCTGGCATCTTCGTGATTGTTTCATGCGCCTCTTTAGGTCTAGTCCCCAGTAATATTATCTTATCTGGTTTTTCCTCTGAAACCTTTATGATGGTCTTCAGCGTGTTATGTATGACCATTTTGATAGCCAGATCAGGATTAGTTTCACGCCTTATATTAATCTTGCTAAAAACATTACCTCAAAAAGGAAGTTATTTTAATTCCGCCTTTTTCGTAAGCTTTGCTTTTCTTACGCCTCTCATCCCATCTATCGTAAGCAGAACACAGTTAGCAGCCAAATCTTTAACAAGTTTTATTAATATGCTGAAGCTAGAAACTAAAAATGAGCATATAACAAAATTAGTTGCCAATTCCTTTTTTGGAACTACTTTATTTAGCAGTATATTTTTAAGCGCTTCATTGATGAACTTTGTTATTCTTGCGCTTTTACCTTTACAAGAGCAACAACGATTTCAGTTAATTGGTTGGCTCCAAGCTTCCTTGGTTGCGGGTGCTGTTATGGTAGTTGCTTATGTAATCCTGTTTTCAGTTTTCTTTAGGGATAAAAAATCCATTCAAATTCCTAAACAACTTATTATTGATCAGCTTGAATCATTAGGACCTGTTACAAAAGATGAATGGCTTTCCCTTGGAACTGTCGCGGTTTTCTTTTTAGGAATGATTACTTTTTCTTATCATAAGATTTCACCGACGTGGATTGCTTTTGGTCTTACTTATGTTTTGCTTTCCTTTAGTGTCTTAACTCGTGAAGATATTCAAACGAAAGTTGATTGGTCGTTTTTGCTCTTTATGGCGTCAGTTGTAGGTATTGCTGCGATTGCCAATTACTTTAACTTGTCAGGAACCATTTCCACAAAACTACAATCTTTTATTTATTTAGTGGGGACTTCTCAAGAAGCTCTATATGGGTTTTTGATTGTATCCACAATACTTATGCGTTTTTTCTTGCCCATAGGAGCAACCGTAGCACTTCTGATCCCGATCTTTATCCCTTTAGCAGGTTTATACGGAGTTAGTTGTTGGTCTGCTTGTTTTGTCAGCCTCATGATTGTTGATATGTGGTTTTTCCCTTATCAGTGCATTTTTTATACTGAAATGAAAGAGAGCTTTGAGGGAGAAAGCATTCCTTTTGAAGAGAGGAAATTTCTTCTTTTCAATGCGCTTGTAAATATTGTTCGTATTTTAGCAATTGTTGCATCTTTTTATTATTGGCAATGGCTTGGTTTGTAGAGGATAAACAGTGAAAAATTTTAAAATCCATAAATTAGTGCCCTTTATAGTAACGACAGTAATCTTTAGTTACTTTATATTTTTTAACATGCAACGTAAGACTATTCTTATTCTTCATAGCTATCACCCTGAGTATTCATGGGTAAGAGACGTGAACGAAGGAATAAAGCGTGTGCTTAAGGATCAAAGCTTTGTGAATGTTCGTTGGCATTATATGGATACTAAAAATCATCCCGACGAACCGTTTAAAGAGAAAGCAGGAGCTATTGCCCGAAAAGTCATCGATTTTGTGCGTCCCGACGTACTAATACCTGTTGATGATGATGCTCAAAAATATGCCGCACAATTTTATAAAGATACACCAGGAATCAATATTGTTCATGCGGGTATAAATGCACCTCTTGAAAAATATGGTTATGAAAAAGCCAAAAACGTAGTGGGAATCCTGGAAAGAATTCCAATCAAAGGTGTTAAAGATGCAATCCTAGCCTTTGCAAAAGAGAGGGGCATGGACGGCCCTATTCGAGTTGCCCACGTAAGTGACAATTCGTTTGTGGTGCAATCTGATGATCACAATATGCATGCATCTAAAGATTGGGCCCCCTTAATTTTTGGTAAATCCTTTCTAGTCGAAACATTTGACGAATGGAAAAAAGCAATTTTAGAAGCAGATCAGCATATGGACTTCATGATTGTTTCAAACTATCGTAAAATCACAAGATCTAAAACAGATCCAAAACTTGTTCCTTTTAAAGAAGTTATGAAATGGGCATTTGAAAACTCTCCTGTTCCCATTATTGGTATTAATGGATTTGTGTGTGAAGATGGTGCAGCAATCTCGATTGCGACCTCTCCTTTTGAACAAGGTGAAGTAGCTATGCAAATGGCTCTTGATTTAGCATCTGGAGATAAGGAAATGAAAGATTTGGAAACCACACAAACTCAACAATATATTGTAATTATGGATGAATCTCGTTTTAAAGCGAGCGGAATTCAATTACCAAGTGTTTATCAAAGCTTTGCAAGAGCCATCAACAAGTTCTTTGTGCAGAAAAAGAATATCAAAAGCTAAAAAATCTTTCTTATAACCTGTAAATACAGGTTATAATTGAAGCTTTTGCGGTTTAATTTCTGATTTTATTTCGCAATGGTTGGTAGTAAGGATAGCTAAAAAAGAGAAAATGAAACGCATTCAAACCAAAGTGACACAATATAGAAGCCTCTATACAGCCTGTTTGTAAATAAGAAAAGCCATAAAATAATCCTGCCACGAAAGCGAGCACAATATAGGTTATTCCACCTTGATAATGCAATAGGCCAAACCCCGCTGAAGCAATTAAAAGAGCTAGGTAATTGCCAGCATACAACGGCTCAAAAGCCTTCATCAAATACGACTGAATGTACCCTCTAAATAATGTTTCTTCTGCAATACAGACAAAAAGAAGATTGTGGACACACCAAAAAAGTGTTGTGGGAGGAAATTTAATATCGACCTTAATGTACCCAACCAACAGTCCCGCCATAATCAAAGTAGAGATAACGGCAATCAGGCAAATTGATGTCCAATATCCAATCATTAACCACTGGGAAAAAGTGGTCGCAGGTTTATGAAAAAAAATCAGAAAAAGAAACGCTACAACACCAAGTTGCCAACAAAAATTCTGAGAATAAGGACTGCACTCCTTTGAAAAGCATGCATGATTCCAATAAAGAGGATTAGAAAAACCAGGCAATTTTTGAAGGTATAAAAGAACAGCAATAACTATTACGCTTGCATGAAAAATTATTGCATACGTTTGCAGGTAATAATGGGAAGATAAATAAATTAACCCAAAGAATAAAAAAAGCCAAAAAAGACCTTTTTCGTTAACTCTTTTAAAGATACAAGCTGTAAATATGCTTGCTCCACAAAAAAAATAGCCAACAATAGCCGGAAAAAGCCAAAAAGATAAAAGCGCTAAGGCAATTAATATATCCGGAAAATGAGCTAAACAATTTGAAGAGGAATACGGAGCTTCTTGCTTCATATTTACTTTTCCAAACGGCTTTTCACTTGATCCCTATAATGCGCAGCATCTTGACTCATCTCCCCCAAATCAGGGTTGTGAGCAGCTAAATCAAGCATCTGATAAGCACGCTTCAAAGATACTGATGTGCCTTCTCCATTTTTAAGCATAATACCCGCATTAAATTGAGCAGGACCATATCCTAGCTTTGCTGCCTTTTCATAAAGATGAAAA
>JAIEMR010000150.1 GCA_019751935.1 Alphaproteobacteria bacterium | reverse complement strand
GTTCTGGTGCGACCAAAACAGTCACCCCTCAGACAAGAGTTACTTTTAGTATTCCAAACACAATGAGGACCATCTCGACATTCCTTTGTTGTAGTCCTTTCGGCACAAGGAGCAATTCTTACTGATACTTTTTTTTCTACTTTCCCACCACCTGCGAAAACATGAGACGAGGCTGCAATGGCTAACATAAAAACAGCAAATCCTAATTTTTTAAACATAGCTTTATCTCCTTTTTCTAGATAGTATTGTCTAGAATTTTTAACCATAAGAACAATTTAATGCAAAAAGATTAAAATTTACTTAAATAAACCTGTAGTGTAAATAGGACCGAAAGAAAATTATGGAATTGATGCTATCGTTTCAAAACATCTGATGTCTGCTTATTATTCTTGCTCAAGAAAGCTTAGAGGATTTTCACATCTCTTTACTTTACTGTCATCTCTGATCTCTGCACTGTTATCTGCTGCCAGAGAGAGAGCACTAAATTTAGTAGAAAAATGATCGTTTTCAAAAAAATCATCATCAATAAAAGCATCATCTCTCTGATTTTCTTCTTTTTTAAACTTTACTGAAACAACAGTAAGAGCCCTTGTTATTTCCATCTCTTCAGAATTTACTTCAGTAACAAAATCCTTATCATCTAATGTATCTCCCCCTTCTTCTGGACTTACTGCAGAACGGTTTGTATAGAACAGCTCTTCCATTGCTTTAGGGTTTTCTTCAATAGCAAGATCATCATTAAACATGCCAATCTCAGGACTTACTACAACAGGGTTGCCATATAACGGATTTTTCATTTCTTGAGGTTGTTCCTCAATAGCAAGACCATTATTAATCATGACAATCTCAGGAGTTACTGCAACAGGCTTCCTATCTAACTGAGTTGTTGTTACTCTTTTGTTAGAGGAATGTTTTTTTCCTTCTTTCTTCGCCATCGAAATATTCGTTGTACCAAAATAAAAGCTATAAGCATCCCCTGAAAATTCAGCAACAAATGGAGGCGTAACAGTCTTTAGTCTTTTGTTCGCAGAAGATACAAGCTCATCCCTATTATGCTTTGACTCAAAATTCAAAGAACCTCCATCTAAAGAGGAAAAATCCATCGCCTCTGCATATGATGAAAAACCAACAAAAAGTATGAAAAACAAATAAATAACGCTCATCTTCTATCCATAATAATAAATTATATAAGTATAATTTATGTACTAAGAAGAATATGTCAAATATTTTAATTATATAAAATTAATAGAAAAAATTACGAGAAAATTTAATATAATTGCTTATTGGAGAAATATAAAATCAAGTAATTATTGGATTATTCTTCACAAAAGCTTTCCAATGGAAATATCTCTTGGATCAGATTCATGACCATCAGGATCATTAAAAGGCATTTCAATATACTTATGCTGCAAATAAAATGAATGTGCTTCAGGAGATGACTGAACATGCAAGCTGCAAACGCCATTTTGCTTCAACCATTTTTCAGACAAACTTAAAAATTGACTTCCCAAACCTTTGAGGCGATAGGATTCCTCAATCACAATAATCCTTAATGCAGCCCTAGCATCAGCCCACAATTGAATATGGGCATATCCTACAATCGTCTCGCCTTTATACAAAACAAAATGAACATGATCCTGATGATCAAAAGTCCACGTACAAGGATCTGCAATTGGAACTTTATCAAAAAAATATTTTTGTCGAAAATGACGTAAAGCCTCCCATTCACGAGGAAGCAAAGCTTTTACAACTCTTAACCCATCAAAACCAGTTTTTGTATTAATGGCTGCAACGAAACTTTCTTTACCCAAACCATACCCCATTCTGTCATGGGGATATTTTTGTGCAAGCTCTTGCTTGAGATTAGCATAAGCTTCCAGGTCCTTTGGATGCGCACACATCCAATCTCTGAATTTAAGATGCCTTTCAATTTCTGGACTGCCATCCTCAAAAATATGCACATGATGGGTACGGACAGGATTTCCTTTTTGAAAAAACCTTCGAAAGGAGATTCCATATTCGCCCTTCACTTCGTAACCAAATGCCTCCATCTTTTCATTAATAGCATCGACACCCATGATATCTTTAACAACGGGAAGGATATCTATAATCGGTTTTGCAGCTAGCCCCGGAACAGAGGTAGAACCTATATGATGAACAGCAATGCAATTCTCTCCTAATACCGCTTTTATTCTAGGAGCTTCTTCTTCAAACATGTTTTTCCAGATAGGATTATAAGGAACGACCGTAATCATAGACCCAAACTAACCCTCTTAGATTTTATTACGCCGCAAGCTGCGCTGCCCAATCATTTTCATTAAAGTAACTGGCGACCCTGTAAATAAGGCCATCTCTAATTTCAAAAAAAGCATGACATTGCACACTATATTTTTGATTACGGGCTTCGGGATAGTTTTTAACAGTCTTGATATACTCACCATCGCAAGTAAATTTTACAGCCGCATCAGTGCCATCCTGACTACTCAGAACTTTTAAATCACGAACAGTCTCTTTTACACAATCAAAGCACATTTTCATATATTTTCGAAAGGCATCAACTCCAATTTCTGTTTCTCCCAAAAAAGTATCATGGATAACTTCAGGGTGAAGAGTCTTCAAAAATCCCTCTAGGTCTCTTTCATTAAATGTTTGATAATAGGATTGGATTAATTCATAAGCTTTCATAATTCCACCTTTTCAATAATAGTTTGTTTAAGGTTTGAACGATCTTCATAATTTCGAACTTGCCCTTTGAGCCTTGTCATACTCATAGCATCTAAGTCAAGATCAGCGAAAATAAGATTATGCGTAGAACTCAAATCATTTGCAAGAATACCATCTTCTGGGAATCCTATATCAATAGGTGTATAGATAGCCGCTGCCCCCAGAGCAAGATCACAAAATTCATCACAATCAACTTTACCTAAAGCCACTGCATTTATTGAAAAACATTGATTTTCCATTGCTCTGCAACGCGCCGCCACTTGAACTCTGTTTGCCCCATGGGGGCTATCTGTATAGCTTGGAATCAGCAAGATATCAACTCCATTAAAGATAGCCTTATTTACCAATTCTGGAAACTCACTATCATAGCAAACGCATACTGCAAAAGTTCCAAAATTAGCTTTAAATAATTTAAGTGTATCTCCGCCCTTTAAAACCCCTAAAGCTAATTCAGAAGGGGTAAGATAAATTTTATCTTGCCAAAAAAGTTCACCCTTAGGGTTGGCTATATAGGTCCTATTATAATAAGCCTTATTCTCTAACACTGGCAAAGAACCAGCTATAAGGATAAGCTGATATTTTATTGCCAATTGGGCCACATTCTCGAGGTAGAATTGAAAGCCATTTTTTTGAAAATCTTGAACATTTTCTTTAAAGCTTTTACCATGCGGCCAAATCCATTCCATGCCTGCATACTCTGGCAATAATAATAGGTCAGCTCCTCCATTTCTTGCGTCCCTGCATGTTTGTTCTAATTTCTCAGCAACATCTTCAATGGAAGGTAAAATCTCAAATTTATACTGTGCGGCAGCAACTCTAATCATGAAATATCCTTAACCCAAGCAGTCAGAGATTTTAAAGTAGGCTCAGCTACATCAACATCTTTCCAAACTGCATCCTTTTTAAAATGAGGACATTCAAAAAAACCATATCGATTCCAAATAGATTTTAAAGAGGTATAACCTTGGGGTCTTAAAGGATGATCATCAGAACGATTCACAGATATAAATGTGCCCTTAGTTGCTCCCCAATCTAAAGCTGCTTTCCTTCGCTCTTCCATAATTGTTTTATAAAAACCTGTCCCTCGATGAGTTGGAAGCAACATAGCTTCCCCGTAATAAAAGGTCTTTTCGAGATTATAACCAGCCTCTTCATAGGGAACACGAACATAGTCACATTCTTCTGACAAAGAACCTGCCGTGGCTGCCCCTACCAGAGCATTTCCGTCGTATATCATCATGACAAAACTACTTTTCATCTTAGTGTAACGCTCCATGTAATTCCCTTCTTTTTCTAGGTCTGGTTCATACAAATAGGGATATTCCCGGAAAACAGTGTTGGAAAGATGGTAAAGAGTATCCGTAAATTCTACAATCTCAGATCCCTTGTAAATTTTGTACTGTAATTTACTTTTTTGCTGAGGCACACCCATAAAAAATATCTCCAATTAGAGCAATCAAATATCTTGGAATAAATAACATTATATTTTCATCTATGACTGTGTAAAGGACAACACACTTTTTCTAAATTTTTTGAAATCTTCTCTAATGAGCATTGACGATATAGACTTGAACTTCTACAGTTTTGCAAAGGCAAATTTTAAGAAAAGGTCCTAAAAAATGAAAAAAAACAGACTCTGGGTAGCAATGGCCTCTTTAATGGGGGCAAGCATCACTGTTGCTTCTGCTAACTTTACAGGTTTTTATGCTGGCGGTACAATAGGAGCTGCAATGCTTCAAGGAACCCATGAATACTCCAACGGCACTTCTTCTCCGGCAGGAAAACAAAAAGTCAGTGCACTTGGTTACTTAGCTGGCGCAAATCTTGGTTATATTAGGCAAATGGGTGATTCAAAGCTTGTCTTAGGCGGAGAAGCTTATGCAGCCATGGCAGGTCCTAATGCAAAAAAAGACTTACAAATCCCAAATGGCCCTATTGAAGGGAAAGCAAATATTAGTCATAAAATGATCTTAGGAGCTGGCATCATAATTGGTGCAGTTATGAATCCTAAAGTGATGATGTATACCAAATTAGCCTATGAAATGAACAAGTTTGAATTAAAATACACAAACCTCACTTATGGAACCGTACCATCTGAAAAATTTACAAAATCAATTCGTGGTATCGTTCCCAGCGTAGGCGCTCTTTACAAAGTTTCTAATTCTCTTTTAGTGGGAGCAGAGTATTCTTATGCCTTAATGGGCAAACTTGAGCCACGCAAAGATACAACTGTAATCAACGGTGCACAACGTGGTTATAGCTACACCCCAACCGAACATCGCATCGTTGCAAAGATTGTTTATTTGTTTTAAGCGCTAAATCTCATTAGCCTCGTGTTCTTCACGAGGCTAACTGAGCGTGAACAATCATTTACACTTAGAACCTGCGGTTCTTAATCTTAAATTTCTTGGAAGCTTGAGGGGAAGTTGCGCTCGCTCTCAGTCAAAAGATCAAGAAGAATT
Source organism: Alphaproteobacteria bacterium (assembly GCA_019751935.1). GTDB lineage: Bacteria > Pseudomonadota > Alphaproteobacteria > Paracaedibacterales > CAIULA01 > CAIULA01. The sequence goes on along the minus strand of JAIEMR010000150.1, from coordinate 13,966 downwards.
TCCACAAATTCATTCTCAGGCGCATGCTCTTCCTTCAGTTCACTCATTATATCATCATCAGGATAGGGAACATCTGCTGCTTGATGTGAACTTAGGAAATGAAATATATTTAAATGTCCCTCTAAAGCAGCCTGCGTTGCCGCATTGTTAATCCCATCTTGGTCAGGATAGGGAATATTTGCAAATTGATGTTCTAGCAAATATTTTACAATTTCTAAATTTCCAGCTCTGGCTCCCGCACTAATAGCCCAATTAACCCCTATTTGATCGGGAAGGGGCACTTCGTTTATTGAATGCTGAATTAGGTATTTTATAATATCCAGATCTCCATAGCTTGCAGCACGCATAAGGCTAATATTGATTCCATGTTGGTCCGGAGAAAATGAATTTGTATTGCTATTGTTAATTATAGCTTTTACAGCATCTCCTTGCCCATTACCAGCTGCGCACTCAACCGCCCAATTAATCCCAGTTTGATCTGCGCGAATAAAGAGTTCACGAATAGAATGCATATCTCCAATCTGAGCAGCTTGATGCATTTGATGGTTATGTAAAGAAGCTATAACTTCTTGACCCCATAATATACATGCACACACTACAAAAATTGAATTTCTATTCATTTACAATATTCAACAAGTTATAATCTATACTTAAAATAAATCATATAGCTAAATAGTTAATTTATAATGAATATTCTTAACATTATTGAGCACCCCTCCCCTTGAGGAGCGCTTAATGAATTAAAGCACCTCCATTTACAAACTTTCTTGATAAAAACCTTGACATATTTTCCATAAAAAGATAGACAGAAGTATTGGTTTCTGTTTGTTAGCAGAAGTTAGAAAAGTTATTTCGTTCATCATAATTATTTATAAAGAGTTAGTGGACCATGTTTGCAATTGTAAAAACTGGCGGAAAGCAATACAGAGTTGCTGAGAATAATATAATCCGCGTAGAAAAGCTCGAAGCTGAAGCTGGAGCAAAAATTAATCTAGGCGAAGTTCTGATGCTCAGCGATGGGAAAAAAGTAACTGTCGGTTTGCCAACCGTAGAAGGTGCTAAAGTTGAAGCTACGGTCCTTGAACAAATGCGTGATCGCAAAGTGATTGTCTTTAAAAAGACACGTCGTCACAATTATCGCCGCAAGAAAGGTCATCGTCAAAACTTAACAGTTTTGAAAATTACTAAAATTGTTGGAGCAAAAGCTGCAGCACCTAAGGCACAAGCAGAGGAGAATTAAACTATGGCAACGAAAAAAGCTGGTGGTAGTTCTAGAAACGGTCGCGACTCAGATGGTCAACGTTTAGGTGTTAAGAAATTTGGCGGAGAACACGTTCTCTCTGGTAACATTTTGGTTCGTCAACGAGGAACAAAGTTTCATGCTGGTTCGAACGTAGGTATGGGTAAAGACCATACTTTGTTTGCAACCGTTGAAGGTCGTGTGCAGTTTTCAAAAGGACGCGACAACCGTTCTTATATTTGCGTATTACCTGCGTAAATTAAGTTCTACTTTAGAACAATTCTTATAAAATTTATCGCCTGATGACTGATGTCCCGGGCGATTTTTTTATTCTTAACCATCCCTTAACCATTGCACTCTATTTTATCTGTAAAGATAAAACGATCCTTCTTTATAGGGCTCAACGTGGTGGTGTATGGAAATAATTTTATGGTTCAAAGATGTAAGGCTGAATGATTCCCAAAAAGTGGGCGGAAAAAACGCTTCCCTTGGTGAAATGATCAGTCAACTTTCCCGAAAAGGCATCAGAGTTCCAAATGGATTTGCAGTCACCACAAAAGCTTTTAAAGAATTTCTTAATTTTAATCATTTAGAAAAAAGAATTGATGATACGTTAAAGCACCTTGATATATCCGATATTAAGGCCGTCTCAAAATCTTCCAAAGAAATTCGCCTTTCTATCGAACAGGGTCATTTTCCAACAGAAATAGAAGCGGATATTAGAAAAGCTTATAAACAACTAGAAGAGCAGTTTTCGCATTCAATAAACGTTGCCGTCCGTTCAAGCGCCGTTGGAGAAGATTCAAAGGAAGCCTCCTTTGCTGGGCAGCAAGAAACCTATCTCCATGTAAATGGAATTGAAAACGTTCTTATCGCTATTAAAAAGGTTTTTTCATCCCTTTATGATGAGAGAACAATTTCTTATCGGTTTGATAAAGGCCTTTCCAACACTTCCCTGGCTATTTCTGTTGGTATCCAACAAATGGTCCATGCTGATGAGGGTGCAAGCGGCGTTATGTTTACACTCGACACTGAATCAGGATTTGATGATGTAATACTTATCAATGCTTCCTATGGCTTGGGAGAAGCCGTTGTCCAAGGTGAAGTCGTTCCTGATGAGTTTTATGTCCATAAAAAAACCTTAGGAAAAGTTAAAAATTCAATCCTCTCTAGAACACTCGGAAATAAAAGATACAAAGCGACTTATTCTCATATTAATGAGGTTGATAAAACTCTTATCCTCGCCCCAATTTACGAAGAATTACAAAATGTGTTTTCTATTTCAGACGAAGAAGTGCTTGAGCTTGCAAAATATGGCTTGTTGATCGAAGAGCATTATCAAAAACCCATGGACATTGAATGGGCCAAGGATGGAATTGATGGCAAAATCTATATTCTACAAGCACGCCCAGAAACAGTGGTTTCTTCTTTGCAAAAAAGTAATACTTTGACTAGGTACACTTTAACCTCTTCCTCCAAGGTTTTAGCCGAAGGAAGAGCTGTTGGTCAAAAAATCAGCACCGGAAAAATTTGTATCTTAAACAATCCAAGTGAAATGGATCGCTTTAAAGATGGCGATATCCTGTCAACCGACATAACAGACCCAAACTGGGAACCGATTATGAAGAAAGCATCCGCCATCTTGACAAAAAGAGGAGGACGAACTTGTCATGCTGCAATCGTTGCACGCGAGCTTGGAATATCTGCGGTCGTTGGGTGCGGTGAATCTTTAAATCTACTCCATGAAGGACAAAGTGTTACTGTTTCTTGCGCAGAAGGTGACATGGGACATGTTTATGAAGGAATCCTTGATTTTACAGTTGAAGAAATAACTTTAGATTCTATGCCCCCTTGCCCTGTAAAAATTGCAATGAATGTTGGAAATCCTCACCTTGCTTATCGCTTTCAATCAACCCCTAATACTGGCATTGGGCTTGCACGCTTAGAGTTTATTATCAACTCCATGATTGGTATTCATCCAATGGCTGCCCATAATTTTCCTAATTTACCTAAAGACTTAAAAATGCAATTAAGGGAGAAAAGCCATGGTTATGCTTCCCCAAAAGATTTTTTTGTTGAAAAAATGGCCGAAGGCATCTCAACGTTAGCGGCTGCCTTTTGGCCAAAACCAGTTATTGTGCGTCTTTCTGATTTTAAATCAAATGAGTACCGAAATCTAATTGGTGGCGAACTTTATGAACCCTTGGAAGAAAATCCGATGATTGGCTGGAGAGGCGCCTCTAGATATATATCTCCTGATTTTAAAGATTGTTTTGCCATGGAATGTGAAGCCCTAAAAATAGCTAGAAATGACAAGGGGCTTAAAAATGTGGAGATCATGATTCCTTTTGTCAGGACTGTTTCAGAGCTTCAAACCGTCATTCAAGAGCTGGAATCACATAATTTAAAACGCGGCGTTGATGGTCTTCGCATTATTATGATGTGTGAAATCCCCTCCAATGCTCTGCTGGCTGATCAATTTCTTGAACATATCGACGGGTTTTCCATTGGATCTAATGATATGACCCAGTTAACCTTAGGCGTGGACCGTGATTCTGGCTTAATGCAGCATTCTTTTGATGAACGCGATGAAGCCGTTAAAGTGATGCTGAAAATGGCCATACAAGCTTGCCGAAAGGCAAACAAGTATGTTGGCATTTGCGGACAAGGCCCTTCTGATTACCCGGAATTGGCAAAATGGCTAACTATCGAGGGGATTGAAAGCATTTCCCTAAACCCAGATACCGTTATCGATACTTGGCTTTTTTTGGCAAACTTTAAAAACACCAATAAAAAGAAAATATAAGTTAGACCAAGGATGGATCTTAATCCTCCAATGCACCATTCCTTTGAGGAAAATATTTTCTCTGGTTTGAGCTATATCAGCATATCTTTTGCATTAGATGATCGAACATCTTAGGTAGAAGGGGCTTTTGATACTGTCCCCCTCCCCATAGTTAAACATTGTAAGTTTTTTGAATCCATTTCTTAGCTGCTTGACTGACAGCAGCGTCATCAAGTGCAGATTTATGCAATACATCCTTTGGCGCTTGATCATACCCATACATATCCTCCAGCAAATCTTCCCACTCTTTTGAAACTTGATCCTCTGAGTCTCCTTTGATTTGAGCTAGAACCCCATAAATACGCTTTTTGTAATAAGTGCTTTTTGCTTGATCAAGCCAAGCTACAACTTCGGGGGGTAGAGCTTGCTCTGCATCCATTTGCCCTGTTTTGTATCCTTTTTCCCAAATTGCTCTTCGAAGCCCAGCATGTTTTTTACCATACAGGCCATTGATTAGTTCCATGCATTCCTTGCCAATACTAGTGCCAAAATCACTCATTGGATCTTTGTCCAAATTATTTTTTATTTTGTTTACCAGATTTGCCCAATTTTGCTCAAAAGCACTTTTTTCAGTTAAGGTAAAACGTGTTTTTAAACCTTGTTCGAAAGTTGCATATTCTTTTAGCTCGTCTGGACTTAATACTTTTCCTGCCCATGTTTTTTCAAGTTGTTGTGTCATTGTATAAACCTCAATTAATTCTAAAACTGTTTCCCAAGGAATTGATTTATTAAGATCGGTCTCCGCAACAAGACGCTCCAACGCTTTACTAGCTTCAGATAATCTTTCAGCTTTTTCTTTTAAAAAACGCGATTGAGCTTGAAAGTGGGTTAAAATAGCCGCTTCATTTTTTAAAAGCCTTTGAATTTGTGAAAGTGTGAATCCAAAAAACTTCAAAGCTATAATCAGTTGTAACTTTAATAAATCAGTTTCAGAGTACAAACGATAGCCATTCTCAAGTCGTATAGAAGGTTTCAGCAAACCAATTTGATCATAGTGATGCAAGGTTCTCACTGAAACCTTGGTGAGTTTGCTTAATTGCTTTACATACCATTCTGCCATCTGTTTTCCTCCTTACCTTAAAGGCTAAGATATGACGTAACGTAAGGGTCAAGAAATTTTTTGAAGGCTAGTGTTTTATCTACGCTGGAAGGTTTAGGATAAATCATTATAAATACAATACAAGGTTCTGCCTTGAGCCAATCTCATTTGTTCAATTCTAACAGTGTCCTTTGGGCCCAATCCAAGTCTTGCTTTAACCTCTAAGAACAACTTGCTAGTTTCCTCCGGCTTGCCCCACACAAGCGCAACTTTATCCGTAGGGCGTCTACTTTTTCTAGCTGAAGAAGAATCTGAAAAATCTTTTAATAAACCATCCATATGATCAGCTGCAGAAGGTAAATGCTTGCTCATAGAAGCAATGGTCAGTTCCTCATGATCATCCATAGCGTTGCTTACAGAACAAATGGAAAGCAATGCTACCACCGAAACAATAGCGGTTTTTATTATGAATCTCACTCTGTACCCCATAGCAATGAACCGTATAACGTTGCCGTTCCACCAATATAAAAATCACCATTTCCACGCCTGATATTGTAAGGATCTTCATCGTATAACGCTGCAAGGTCGTAACTTAATGTGTCTGGGGTTGCCCTAGCAAATCGAGCAGAAAGAGCAACTGGACGTCTAGCCACATGCCCACCCTTGAGGGTAGTGACATCATTAGAGGCATTACTTTGAGGAATAACAGCACGAGCTGTTTTTTCATTCTCTCCATCTAACTCTTCTGAGGCTCTACCGACGTCTCCACTCATAGTTAATACCATTGCGAAAACCAAACCTACTTTTAAAAAACTCACAAAAAATTCCTATCCTACAAGTATTAATAAACTTCGTATAATCATATACTCTCTCCTATAGCTAATCTCATAAATTACCGTCATCGCGAGCAAAGCGTGGCGATCCAGAAAAATAGTCTTTCTAACCAAACAGCCTCTGGATCACCACAGCCCCTTCGGGGCTTCGTGATGACGATGATCATTATTGCTTTATAAAAAGTTAGCTATGCCACTCAAATTAGTAAGGTTAAAGCGCATACGAACAAATAATCCTAGCAAGACAAAATGATTCAGAAAAGTGTGTTTTTGTAAATTTTTCAAAGTATTTTTATTTATTTTTTAAAATTTATGAAAAACCATGGTAACACAGGTAAATTCTAAGGGTGGAAACTTTATAAAAGAACTGCATAAAATGATGAAACCAGTGACCTATCAAAAAATTAAGAAAAGGAACATTAATGACTAAAGCCATTATCATTTTAGGCAGCTCACGGGGTAAGGGAGAAACATGGCACGCAATCCACGAGGTAATCGGCAATCAAAGCTCTATCCCCTTGATTGACTTAAATGACCTATCCATATCCCCTTATGACTACGAGCATTCTAATCAAAATGATGATTACATTCCTTTAATAGAAAAGCTTGTTGCCTATGATCTTATTGTTCTTGCAACGCCTGTTTATTGGTATACGATGAGCGCACAAATGAAAATCTTCATTGACCGTCTTAGCGACCTTTTAGAAATTCGTAAAGACTTAGGCCGCAAACTTAGAGGAAAAAAAATTTTCATCCTCGCAAGCTTTAGCACCTCCTTACCTAAAGGGTTTGAAGATGCCTTTAGCCAGACGTGCGATTATATGGGAATGGAATATCTTGGATGTAGTTTTATTTATAGAGGAATGGATCCGGCCCTTTTGGAAACAAAGGCTAACCAAATTGCCCTAGCAAAAAATGTAATGGTGTAAAAAAGTCTTTTAAAAATCCGCCAATAACAAATCTGGTAGTACACTATGGCCAGAAAAGCAGCCACAGACTCATTCTCCAGATGTGCTTTCTTCATCGTATTCAGCAATCAGATGGTATCTTGTTCCCTCTTCCAAATTTATCTTCATTTGAGGAAGATTCTGAAGTTCGACTTTTTTGTTTTTTATAGCACAGTTATAATGTATCTTTTTCTTCAATTCTATTTCTGTCTTTCCACGCGGATGAATCTTGCCATTCTCATTCACCTTACATTTTGTTGTGGCTGTTATTTCATATTGTTTATCTTTTCCAAGGTCTTTAATATCGTGAAATTTAGTTGTACAAGGCCTAAAATCAGAATCACTCTCATCAAGCTCACTAGAAGACTCAAGTTTATCTTGAATTCCTTTTTTAACCAATGCCGGCATATTTTTATCAGTGCATGTTGGAGGACTAAAACCAAAGATTGCAAAACTTGCATGATTAAAACCACATACCATTGTAATCAACGCTACCAAAAAACTTATTTTATGCATATTAATACCCACATTTTGTTTTGTTATATTATATAGATAAAAAAGTTAACGTTTCGTTAAGTAACCTGTGAGGGTAGGGAGTTTTATCAAGGATAACCACTAACATCCTGATTTCTTTAGATAATGTTATCCCTGCAGTTTTGAGAAATCAGCAATCTGGTTAACAAGGCTGATAAAATGATTCAAAAGCGCATAACGGTTTTCTTTTAATTTTTCATCATCAACGTTAACCGTAACCGTATCAAAGAACGCATCAATGGGGGCCCTTAAGGTCGCAAGCAGAGCCATCACCTCTTGATAGCGATGCTCAGTAAACAGCTTTTGATAATCTTGTTCCAAAGCACTAAGGCTGGAGAAAAGCTGCTTTTCAGCTTCTTCTTTAAGAAGACTTTGACTCACATCACCCTTTGCTGCGCCTTTGGACAAAATACCGGATGCTCGTTTATAGGCTGCTTTTAGGGCAATGCCTGACTCAGTTTTTAAAAAGGATTGAAGAGCTTCAATACACTGATAATCAACCCAAAGATTGCCTGATTTTTTGGCAAAAATTGCATCGATACAATCATGGTCTTTTTTGTGAGCTAAAAGATTAGCCTTAAAACGTTCATAGACAAAAGGGATAACCTCATCATCTTTAATGGGAACATTAATAGCTTCATACTCTTTAGATACTTTATGAATCAAATCATTCAGAGAATAATCTTTACGTTCACTCTTAAAGATTAGCCTTATAACGCCAAGAGCAGCTCTTCTAAGACCAAAGGGATCTTTGGAGCCTGTTGGTTTTAAACCAACTCCCAAGAACCCAACAAGATTATCTAACTTATCCATTAAGCCAAGTTCTATACTAAGAGGTGCATCCGGACATCCCTCACTATCAAGAGAACCTATTGGCTGGTAATGCTCTTTAAGGGCTGCTGCAACCTCTGGTTTCTCGCCTTTTGCATTTGCATAAATCTCGCCCATAATTCCTTGAAGTTCTGGAAATTCACCAACCATCTCTGTTAAAAGATCATTTTTACAAAGCTGCGCTGCTCGTTTTCCATTCTCGGAAGTCATTAGATTTTGAAGACGCCTGACCTTATCACCCAAACTTCCCAGTTTTGCATGGAAAACAATGTGATCTAATTTTTCGGCTTTACCTTCAAAATCACTTTTCATATCCACATCATAAAAGAACGCAGCATCAGCAAGGCGGGCACGTAAAACTCGTTCAAGACCATCTAACATCAAATGATTATCAAGTTTTGCTGGCACATTGGTAACCACGCCAAAGAATGGCGCGTTATTTCCATTTTTATCCGTAATGGTAAAATATTTTTGATGAACCCGCATGGATGTAGACATCACAACACCAGGCAAATGCATAAAGGATTCTTCGATCTTGCCAAGGTGCGCAAATGGATAATCCACAAGGCCAGCGACTTCTTCCAACAACCCCTGATCTTCTTTCAACACTAAACCTTTAGCCGCAGCTAGTTCTGTGATCAGCTGCTTAATCATCGCTTGTCGATCTTTATGATCTAAAATGACATGGGCCTTTTCTAATTGCTGTTTGTAATCCTCAAAGCCTGTCACAGTCAAAGCCTTAAGCGCTAAGAAACGATGACCAAAGGTTGTGTTGCTCGTATTAATTCCAAAGTCTGGCACGTTAAAAGCCACAGGCTTTCCGTCATACACACAAAGAATAGATCTGATGGGTCGGATCCAAGGCTTACTCATCCCCTTGGTCTGATGATTATACCAGCGCATCGTTTTGGGCCAAGGCAGAGCATCCATCACTGCAGATAAAATCTCAGGAAGCAACTCTTGAATAGGCTTTCCTTCTTGACTTAATTCAGCATACCAATAGTCATCTTTTTGAATCAATTGATCTTTGGTTTTCCCAGTGGATTTTAAAAATCCAGCCAAGGCCGCCTCTGGTGCTGAAGTCTTTGGACCACGGCGAACTTCCTCGGTCCCTCTAGTATGCCCTTTCAATCCCGTAATACAGGCCGTAAGGCGCTGCGGTGCAACATAAGTGTTAATATCTGTAAAATCTGCATTTTTCTCAGTTAAGGCTTTTATCCATAGCTCTTTAAAATCAGCTTGGGCCTGCAGCTGCATGCGGGCTGGGATTTCCTCGGAATAAATTTCAATTAATAACTCGGTCATCTTACGCGGCCTCTTTCAAACTTTGAACCCATGCTTCGCAGCACTTTTTAGCTAAATCGCGAACTCGTGCTATATATCCTGCTCGCTCAGTCACACTGATAACTCCTCGTGCATCAAGGAGGTTAAAGTAATGGTTGGCTTTAACGCATTGCTCATAAGCTGGCAGAATGAGTGATTTTTCTAAAAGGGCATTGCATTCCTTTTCACAATCCGCAAAATGCTGAAAAAGAACAGCCGTATCGGCGACCTCAAAGTTATAGGTTGAAAACTCAACCTCTGCCCGCTTAAACACATCGCCATAGGTCAGCTTTCCATCCCCTTCTAGGCCATTCCAGTTAATGTCAAAATGGCTTTCTACTCCTTGAATAAAGGTTGCGATCCGCTCTAATCCATAGGTGATCTCAACAGGAACTGGATTGCATTCAATGCCGCCAACTTGCTGGAAATAGGTATATTGGGTGATTTCCATGCCATCACACCATACTTCCCACCCTAGGCCTGCCGCCCCTAAGGATGGATTTTCCCAGTCGTCCTCAACAAAGCGAATATCATGGTTGGACAGATTAAAACCAATAGCCTCAAGGCTTTTTAGGTACAGCTCTTGCGGGTTTGAAGGGCATGGCTTCATGATAACTTGGAATTGATAATAATGCTGGGTTCGATTTGGGTTTTCCCCATAACGACCATCCTTTGGACGCCTGCATGGCTGCACAAAAGCCGCATTCCACAAATCAGGCCCAAGCGCCCTTAAGGTGGTTGCAGGATGAGATGTCCCTGCCCCAACCTCTGTATCATAAGGCTGCAAAATTACACAACCCTGATCTGCCCAAAATTTCTGCAGATCAAAAATCATTTCTTGAAAAGATTTATGTTTTGATTTCAAAGCCACTTACAAACCCAAAATTACACCAAAAATACATGAACCAACGTAACTGATGTATGCTCTTGCAGTCAATGAAGTCTTAAGGGTTACTTAACAACATCACAAACCATCTCCCTTAAAAGATGAGGGACTGTTATAAACGACATCAATAAATGATAATTATTTTATAATATCAATACTTGTTAATTTTATATTAATGATTTTCCTTTACTCTCACTTTGTATAGGAATAACTCATTTTTTAAAAGTATAAGGGTATTTATGCGTTTTACTAAATTGCCTCATAAAAAATTAACGCAACTTTATAAAAGTCATCTTCCCAAAAAATTGGCTCGAGTGAATCATCTGCTTCTTGATGCGCATTCCCCGGTTTCCTTAAGTTTACCCCTTGAGCTTGCTACGTCCTTTCTAGATTACGTTCTTAATAATAATTCGCGGCATTCGTTTATTATAAACTCAACGCTAGATCTAGAGGAAAAAGGCTACCATAAAATAATGATTCCCGGTTCCAATCATTTTGAAAGAAATTTTAATTATTTAGCGGCTCATTTAAGTGAGGTTCATGGGTTAAAAACCATGGGTGATCAAAAAACACTCTCTTTTGTTCATAAAAACCTAGAACAGGGTGTTTTTTATATTGAGGATAGCCGCCCTTATCTTGAAAAACTCTACTCTCCGCTTCTTCCTTCTCAAAATATTGTGAATACCTTTTTAAAATTACCCACGCAGTCTTTTTATCTGAAATCTTATGAATCCGTACATAGACGTGTGGTCTATGCCAATGAATCAAAAGATGTTAAAGAATTCACCCACAAGCTGGTTATTACTAAGGACTTTAAGAGAGAAGAAATAGAAGCCTTTCGAAACATTCCTCATTTAACAAATGAGGGAAAATCTCTGGATGGAATTGGCCTTGCCTTTAGTAAAAAGAGCCCTATTAACAAATCTGGTCTGTACACTCCTGTTTTTTCTCACACCACCCAAGTCAGTTTGCTGATTCAAATCACTAAAGAAGTTTATAAACATTTAACTCGCACTGTTTTAATGGATGATTTTACGCTTGATGGTCAGATATTAAATGGAAATGCTTTTGTTCTCTCTCTGTTCCCGTTTTTGCCGGATTGTCTATGACGTCTATAGAGGGAAGAGTTGAACCGTATTAATCCAAAAGCTCACGAATCAGGGGAATTGTAATCGTCCTACGATGTACAGCAGCATAACGATCAAGCTTATTGATCCATACATTTGCTGCACCAAAAGAACGTTCTATGTGCTTTAGCAAAAACTCAATAACTTCTAAAGATACTTTGAGACCACGCTCATAAAGCTGTTTTTGAAAAATAGAGGCTAAAAGCGCATCATCGGGCTGCCCTAATTCGGCAGATACAATTGTGGAAAGACGGGATTTTAAATCTGGCAAATTTGTGTCCCACTGCGTTGGAGATTTTTGAGATGTCATCATTAAAAAAATATCGCTTTCACGAACGCAGTTATAAAGGTGAAATAACCATTCAGAATGATCTTTTGCCAGAGAATCTGCATTATCTAAAACAATCACCTTTGCTTCCCCTATCATCTCATAGGGACTTTGAAGCTCAAGCGATTTTGCATCCCAATAAAGAGCCTTTGTTTTATTTTGAAAAATGTGAGCAAGATGTGTTTTTCCAGATCCTGATTCGCCAAAGATACAAACAAACCTGACATTTTGCCAATTAGGCCATGTATCAACCCATTTCATAGCGTCTTTATTGCAATCACCCAATGCCCATGCTGTGCGTGTATAAAGAGAAACTGTATTGAGTGGTAGCAAAAGTTGTTTCATGGAACTTTTTTTGATCGCCTTGCAAAAGGCGTGTTTGACTATTCTTAAAAGGGATACTACAGACTTTAAAATTACCACGCAACAGTCTACATATCCATATAGCAATAAGTTGTCAATGCGAGTCCTATTCTACTATAACTTCTTATAAGATCTCTTTCGCTGAAGATAAATTTATGATACAGGCTCTTATTTCACATAAGGAATTCCTATGCCCTTAAAAACTGCACTCAAGGTTGCATCTTACCAAGGCCCTGTAATTGAAGGAAATATCCATAAGTCACTGCAATTAGCCTATGAAATTGCACTAGAGGCAAACCAGATGAGGGTGGATATTTTATTATTACCCGAAACTTTTCTGAGCGGTTATTTTGATGATAAAGAACTTGCAAGAAAACATTCCATAGACTTACAAAGCGCGGAGTTTCAAGACATCTGTGATTATTTTCAAAACATAGAAACAACTATCATATTGGGTCTTAATGAAAGAGATAACGATAACATTTATAATTCTGCAGTAGTCATTGAGAATGGAAAATATCTTGGACGCTATCGCAAAGCAACAACCTATCCTCCTTATGACTATTACACCCTGGGAAGAGATTTTCCTGTCTTTTCGAAAAAAGGTATCACCTATGGCATTGTAATTTGTTACGACATAACTTTCCTTGAACCTGCAAGGATTTTGGCATCAAAAGGGGCGCAAGTTATTTTCTGTCCTTGTTTTAATAAAGTTTCAAGACAGTCGCCTATGGTCCATCATTTAACCAGTAAAAATCATTTTATAACACGAGCAACTGAAAATTATGTTTGGTTAGTTGTTAGTGATACAATAATTGATGAGGAAAATTATACTTGCCCTGGATCAAGTTGTATTGTTGACCCTAACGGATATATAGTTGCGAGCTCACAAATTCTAACGCCAAATTTATTATTCTATAATCTTCCTAGCTCTTCTTTTAACCCTGAAAAACAGGCAAAAAGGATACATGGAAATAAAGAACTCAACGATATTCTCAAAAGTTTAATATAAGAAATATCTTAGAACCTGTATTCATAAAATTTATCTTCAGCGAAAGAGATCAACGGAGCGTCTACAAGCCGCAAAGCGCAGGTCATAGCAGGTCTACGGTCAAGCTTTAAGGCGCTGTAGCCGCTCCGTTGAACCTTTCCCTATGGGTTGCGCCAAAAGAGTTTTTTGCTACGTCAAAGACTTTGACCGTAGGTAAAGCTATGGTCTGCAGCCTTTTTCTTGCAGAAAACTCTTTTGAACAGCAACGCTGAATGACGAATTTTGTGAATACAGGTTCTTAAGTTCTAATCTAAAACAGTCAGTAAATCTTCAAGCTGTTCTCGTGGAAAAAGAGTATGCTTATCCATTTTTTGAAGTTTTCTATAGAACTCATCCATCACAAGTGCTATCTGTCCATACCGTTTAATAATGGAAAGTAAAGTGGGCTTTAAGGGGGTATCCTCCTCTTTTAAAAACCTCTGAATTGCGGCTGGCCATTTATCTTTACTTGAGGTATTCACAATAATACAGTGCAGTAAATTTACAGCCATACAACATTGATCATAGATAATGTGATTTTTAAAAAACTCAATCTCAGTGCTAGAAAGATCAAAGGTAAGCGATAAACTTAAACCAAAATCACTAAAGTAAAGCGACTTTTCATCAGTCAAAATATTTT
>JAIEMR010000055.1 GCA_019751935.1 Alphaproteobacteria bacterium | reverse complement strand
TTGAGGGAGAGAGAATCGGTGATACTTTACAAGCGCTTCATCACCACAAGTATGCTCCAGTTTTAAAAAATCCAGGCGAACAGGATTTAACCCATCATGTTAGTTTTTCTGCTTTGAAGAATTATTTGGATAAGGAGAATTTAAAGATTTCACTGGCAACTCAGGGTGAGTTTTTACAGTCTCTAGGTCTGGAACTCTGGGTGGAAAAGTTATGCAAGGGGGCCGATGCAGAAATGACAGCAAAAATCAAAACTGCTGCGGCAAGGTTAATTGCTCCAGGAGAGATGGGACAATTGTTTAAGGTTTTAGCGGTTGAAAGCCGTTAGAATCTGAGTTATTCATTTAAGTTAAGAAAATAAGATACATTGAAAGAGAAATAAAGATATTGATTTTCTGGATCTCCACCCGCCACGCAAGCTCGCGGTGGCGATGACACCACCTATTTCGTCATTGCGAGGAGCATAGCGATGTGGCAATCCAGTAGTTATCTTAAAACAAAGAAGAACAGGTCAGAATAATGCGCGCGGAAATTGAATCTCAAGTTAAATTAATTAATCAATCTTTGGTCCTTCTTCGGAGGCATCTTTGACTGGGATAAAGCTTTAACAAGACTTGATCATTTAAATGATCAAGCAGAATCACCTGACCTTTGGAACGATCAGGCGGCTGCTCAAAAAATCCTAAAAGAGAGAGAATCTTTACAATCCTCTGTTAACCGTATTCAAAGTTTAGAACAGTCAGTCCAAGATAGTGTTGAATTAATTGAACTGGCTGAAATGGAAGAGGATGCTACAGTGTTGGCTGAGGCTGAAAAAAGCCTTGAGCAGTTAACAACTTATGCAGCTCGTTTACAACTTGAGACTCTTCTTTCTGGCGAGGCAGATTCAAACGACGCTTTTATAGAAATCAATGCAGGTGCAGGTGGAACCGAGGCTCAAGATTGGGCAGAAATGCTAGGAAGAATGTACAGCAGGTGGGCAGAAGCTCATAATTATAAGCTGGAAATCCTAGATGAAAATGCTGGCGAAGAAGCGGGTATAAAATCGATCACTTTTAAGGTAATTGGACATCAAGCTTATGGATGGCTAAAAACCGAAAGCGGTGTTCACAGATTGGTTCGAATTTCTCCTTTTGATTCGAATGCTAGGCGTCACACCAGCTTTGCCTCTGTTTGGGTCTATCCTGTTATTGATGATTCTATTCAGGTAGAAGTAGAAGAAAAAGATTTGCGCATTGACACATACCGGGCATCTGGTGCTGGCGGCCAGCATGTCAATAAAACCGAAAGCGCTATTCGTATTACCCACATTCCAACCAATATCGTTGTTCAATGTCAAAGTGATCGTTCTCAGCACAGGAACCGTGCCCAAGCCATGTCTATGTTGAAAGCAAGACTTTATGAGTTAGAGCTTAGAAAACGTGAAGAGAAATTGAGTAGCCAAGCTGCATCAAAGACAGATATTGGATGGGGACATCAAATTCGATCTTACGTGTTGCAACCTTATCAAATGGTCAAGGATAACCGTACCGGGGTAGAACGCGGTAATGCCGCTGCTGTTTTGGATGGAGATATTGATTGCTATTTAGAGGCAGCTTTAGCACAAAGAATCGGCGGCGAGGAAGAATAAGCTAAGGGATAGTTATAACGAAGCTCTTATCAAATGATAATGGCCACCGTCATCACATCTGGGTACCGTAAGGATTGCTAAATTTTTTCAAATATGTTATCTATTTTTCGGGTTAATAAGAACATTAGATCTTTAACCTGAAAAGCATAGAGTCTCCTTTTTTTAACGCGTATTTCACTGTAAGGGGGGCTTTAATAAATGCAATTTTTCCTAAAGAATAAACGGATCTATTATAGTATTTTTTATTTTTTTGTTTCTAACATTACATTTGTACAGGCTGAGCCTTATATCTATGCAGTAAATCCAAGCGCAAAGACGTTGGAAACGATAGATGCTAATTCTCATGAAATTATTAAAAGTTATAATCTAGTAGCAGATTTTCCTAGGGAAATTACAATAGATGAAGCAAGTGCAAGGGCTTATATTATTGGGACACAAAGCAAAACAATATCAATTATCGATCTTTTGGAAAACAGAAGAGTTATGTCGCCTCTTCCTTGCGGCCCTAGCCCTTGGGGTGTGGCTTTAACACCTAAAGGAAAGAGGGCGTATATTACCAATGTCAGTCATGATTGCATATCTATCGTCGATTTAGAGTCCTATAAACTGCTACCAGAAACGATCCAAACCGGAAAATTACCATGGACAATTGCAATCACGCCTGATGGAAAAAAAGGATTCGTTGCCAATCATGGTGATGATTCAGTTACTGTTATTGATATAAGTGAAAATAAAATCATTAAAAAGCATATTACAGTTGGTAAAAGGCCTTTGTTAGTCATTATTCATCCTAATGGGAAATATGCCTACGTTACCAATAATGGAGAAAATACCATTTCAGTAATTTCTGTGGAAACGAATAATGTAATTGGAACGATTGAATTGCCTTTTTCCAGCCCTTGTGGATTTAGAATACATCCTGACGGCCGTACTGCTTATGTGGCGCATGCTCCGCATTCTTGTATTTCTGTTGTTGATTTAGAGACTTTTAAGCAAAAAGAAGATCCAATTAAAATTGATGCTGAGCCTGTAGGAATAGAGATTAACCACGAAGGGACGTTTGCTTATATTACGGATAGAAGAGAAGATTTGTTGCTTGTTCTTGATCTAAAGACAAGAAGGCTTCTTAAGGAGAAAATAAATACATGGGGAGGGCTCACCAATGTGGCCATGTGCTCTGCTCTACCGTCTAATTTTTCTTACTTTTTAATATTACTAAAGAATCTAAAAGATACGCTGCACCAACTATCACCAGATGCGGTTGGTACAAATTAGATATATAGGAAAATTGCTTTTGTAACCTTGGAAACCAGATAGAGCCTTAATCAAAAGAAGCTAGACATAAGGGGTATTGTCCTAAGCCTTTGTTTGAGTATACACTTTAGATATAGAGTTTTTTTTGTATTTAGAGGGGATAGCTTTGGCTGGATTAATAAAAAAAAGTAGTTTTGCATTACTGATCACATGTGTTTCTTTGACAAGCGCGTATGCTGATGAACCATTTTGGGCTAAATATATTCCGAATTTCATTCGTCAATACATACCAGGTCTTGCCACCGATAAAGGAACCACCGTCTTTGGCCCAGCTTCGTATAATAATGTGACTTTGGCAACTCTGGAGGTTATGGGGCCAACATCCTTAGTTGATGTTAAGGTTGAAGGGCAAATGAATATCCAAGGTCCTCTTGATGCCAGAGATTCAAAATTAAATAACTTAGAAGTCAATGGCCCAGTTTCTCTTCAAGGAACAACTGTAACAGGGCAAACTATGATTAATGGGCCTTTGTCATTAGATAAAAAATCAAGTCTTGAAGATCTTTCGATTTCAGCTAATGAAATCTCTATAAAGGATTCAACACTTAATAACATCACCGTGCGCAAAGCAAATGATAAAAGCAAAAAGCAGGTTATCACTTTAGAAGGTACTGCTCATGTGAAAGGTTCTATCAGGTTTGAGCAAGAAGGTGGGCAGGTTGTACTGCGTGACACGGCTAAGGTTGATGGATTGATTACTGGGGGCGAGAGCATCAACAGCAATCATAAGAAGCCGGTCTAAGGTTGTTATTTATAAGCCACATTTTTGACTTTTCGGATTTCATGTGGCTTTAAATCTTCTAATTCGTATGGACCATAAGAAAGGCGGATCAGACGGTTGACCCTAAGGCCCAGGTAAGTCATGACTTTTCGGATTTCCCGGTTTTTACCTTCATATAAGGTTACATGCAACCACGTATTCAAAGACGGTTTTTGATTGGGAACATCTATTTCAATAGAACCATAATGGATTCCATCAATAGTGACTCCTTTTTCAAGGGCCATTAGTTCTTTAGAATTTATCTCTCCAAAAACCCTTACTTTGTAACAGCGGGGCCATTTGGTACTGGGAAGTTCTGCAAAGCGGGAAAATGCACCATCATTTGTTAAAAGAAGAAGGCCTTCGGAATTAAGGTCTAAGCGTCCTACAGAAATAACTCTGCCGAGTGAATAACGTTCAACATCTTCAAAGACAGTAGGTCTTCCCTCTGGGTCTTTGTGAGTTGTGACATAACCTTCTGGTTTGTAATAACACCAGATCTTGGTGGTTTCTGGTTCTTGTATAAGAGTATTGTCAACTTCAACGCGGGATTTTTCTGTAACAAGGGTTGCAGGAGTTGTCAGAACATGGCCATCAACCTTAACGCGTCTCTCTTCGATCAAGCGTTCAGCGTCACGGCGTGAACACACACCTGCACGGGCCAGAAATTTAGCAATTCGTTGTTCTTCTGTGGGTGGCTTTGAGTTATTCACAAGCTTTGATAAATCCTTTTAATAAAGCCACATCAGCGGAGCTCACATGAAATTCAGGGTGCCATTGTACGCCAATGCAAAAACGATACTGAGAGGCTTCAATTCCCTCGATTAAACCATCTGGAGCCATAGCATTAATTTGAAATGAACCAGAAAGCTTTTTAACGGCTTGATGATGAATACTATTAACTAGAAAAAGATCACCCTCTACAAGCCGATTTAGTAGAGTGTCCTTTAAGATTTTCACTTCATGCTGATGCTTGGTTCTGCATTGATTTTGTTTGTGTTCAATGGAAGAAGGAGCTTCATCCGGAATATCTTGTACCAAGGTTCCACCATGCATCACATTTAAAAGCTGCATTCCTGCGCAAATGCCCAAAACTGGTTTATCAGCTTTTAAAACAGCCTTAGCGATTTCTAATTCAAATGCTGTTCGTTTTGGTCTAAGGGGGGTCACTTTAGGATGATGATAATCAGCGCCATAAAGAGAAGGTTCTATATCAAAGCCGCCGCCTGTTAATAAAAGCCCATCTATAAGGTTGGTATAATCATCTAGATGTTCAGGATGATACGGCAAGGGGAGGGGAATTCCGCCTGCATGAGCGATAGCTTCGCAATAGCGATGTCTTAAGCCATACCAGGATAAATCAGAATACCATTTTCCCCCAATTTCTTGCGTGGGATCTACGCTATCTAAAGGAATCCCAATGAGCGGTTTCTTGGTCATTACACTAGCCTTTTACAGGTTTCAAAAGATAAAAGATGTTCAGGTGTTATACTTTCTCTTATCAGGTATGACAGGCCTTTATCAATCATAACTTCAGGGATAAGGGGGCGTGAATTATAAGTGGACGATAATGATGTTCCATATGCACCTGTATGGGTAATCGCTAAAATATCTCCAGCCTTTAGATTTTTAGGTAAAGAGATTTGCGATGCAAAAAAATCACTTGATTCACAAACTGGCCCGACGACATCGACGATCATTTGCTCAGTGTCATTTTCTTTATCAGAACATAAGACAACAGGATGTTCTATATCATAAAGTGCGGTTCGCATCATATCATTCATGCCAGCATCAACGATCACAAAAGTCCGTGCGGGTGTTTTTTTTATGTATAAGACTTTAGTCAATAAAAGGCCAGATTCAGCGACAAGATAGCGTCCAGGTTCTATAACAAATTCACAGTTTAAATCTCCTAGCTCCTCTTGAAAAGATTTGGCATAAGCATCGAGATCAAACTGAGGGGATCCTGAAAGAGTATACGGGACATAAAAGCCGCCTCCAAGGTCTAAACGTTTAACAAGATAACCTTCAAAGGCTAGAGAGGAAACTAAGCTTTTTAATTGTTTAAAGACCTGACGGTAAGCATTAATGTCTTGAATTTGAGATCCAATATGAACCGATATTCCTAAAAAATTTAAATAGGGAGAAGAATGTGTAATAGAAACGGCTTCCATTAATTGATCCAAGGGAATACCGAATTTGTTTTTATCTGTTCCTGTTGTAATTTTTTTATGAGTTTTGGCTTCAATATTCGGATTTAACCTTAAACCTATGGATATTGGCTTTTGCAAAGTAGCGGCAATTTTTTTAACTGCGTGTAGCTCCTCTAAGGATTCTACGCTTAATTGCTCAATCTCTTTTTGAATGGCAAGAGTAATTTCTTTGTGGGTTTTTCCTATACCAGAAAATATAATTTTGTTGGAAGAAATACCCGCTTTAAGAGCTTTTAATAGTTCACCACCGGAAACAACTTCAACGCCGCATCCTTGTCCGTGAAGAAGCTTGAGGATTGCTTGATTGCTATTTGCTTTAATTGCGTATCTTACTTGTATGCTTTTACCTAGAGCTGCAATTATTTTTTTAAGATTTTGGTACTGATTAATAATAATTTCAGAATCATAGACATAGACGGGTGTTTCAATTTTTTGGGTTATATCCAAATAATTAGAGATCCCAGAGTGTTTAAGGGGGGAGGTGTCTGTATTAATCAAGGCTTTGGATACGTTCTTGGATAGTTATCTGGCTCTACAGGTTCCAAGGGGCCTTTTTTCCCGCAGCCACTTAAAAATAATCCAATGATAATGATAAAAACAAAACGCATATTATAACTTCTATATGGTGGGCGATGACAGGATTGAACTGCCGACCCTCTCGGTGTAAACGAGACGCTCTACCGCTGAGCTAATCGCCCCAATAGAATCTTATGCTTTGTAAGACGTAAGATTCTATATACCAGAAAATGCGTTATGCATCAACAGCATCTTTTAACTGTTTACCAGCTCTAAACTTAGGTAAACATTTTGCAGGTATTTTTATAGTAGCGCCAGTGCGAGGATTGCGGCCTTCACTTGCTGCTCTTTGGGCAACAGTAAATGTTCCAAATCCAATAAGACGTACGTCTTCTTTTTGCTTAAGAGCTTTTGTAATAGCATCAAAAGTAGCATCAATTGCTCTTTCAGCATCAGCTTTTGTTAAACGAGAGGATCCTGCAACTGCAGAAACGAGTTCACTTTTATTCACGGAGATTGCCTTTCAAACTAAAAAGGTTATAACAAATTTCTAATCCCATACTAATAGGGCTTTTTGCTTAGGGTCAACAAGATTTATTTAAGTTTTTGTTGCAAAAACAATAATTTTTAACTTGCTTTTTTCAAGAAATTCTTAAGTTTATATATTTTTCGCTTTTTTCGCTTAAAAAGGAGAGTTTTTTTCTAATTCAGTTCGAACTTCAGAGAGAGTTGCTTTAACTCCTAATTTTTCAAAAGATGTAATTCCATACTCAGAAAGACCGCAGGGGATTATGCCTTGAAAATGAGACAGATTAGGGCAAACGTTAATGGAAAGACCGTGCCATGTTACCCATTTTGTAACCCTTACTCCAATAGCTGCTATTTTCTCCTCTTGATTATTTACTCCTTTAATCCATAAACCGACTCTTCCAGTTCTTTGTTCGGCCAATATGTTAAAATTGGATAAAGTTTTAATAACCCATTCTTCTAGTGTGCTTATATAAAGGCGAATGTCTTTTTGTCTTTTTTCAAGATCCAACAGTACGTAGACAACAAGCTGCCCTGGCCCATGGTAAGTATATTGTCCGCCTCTTCCTGTTTGATAAACAGGGAGTCCAAAAGAATTCAAAAGATGTTCAGCTTTGGAGCTTGTTCCGGCTGTAAAAATTGGAGGATGTTCCACGCACCAAATAAGCTCTTGCTCTTGATTGGCTCTAATAGAATGAACATGGCGTTCCATAAATTTCAAAGCTTCCGGATAGTCGACAAGCTGAAAGTTATTGAGCCAAAGAGGAGAGCTCTTAATCATAAGCTCTAAAGCCTCACTAACAGGTTTTTAAACTAATTTACGCTATGGATACGCAATTGACGAGCTTTAGTTAAAATAATATTTTCAAGCTCGGTTGCAACAGCTGGATCAGCATTTGTATTTGCCCAAGTGCCATCTTTTGTTTTGACTTGCTTATAAACAATAACTTTTAATGCATCAGCTCTCAAAACTTGATCGGTAATGAAAATAGTTATCTTAAGCTTTTCGCCCGGGGTTTTTGGGGCAACATACCAATCCGTAACGATAACACCACCAAACGCATCTGCTGAGGCAAGTGGCATAAAGTTTATTGATTCTAAACTTGCTCTCCACAAATAAGGATTTACAGTAGCTGAGACCGTTCCACCACTTTTCCCTTTTTTCCCAGGGCCAAAGGTTAGAAAGTCATCCCCCATGAGTGAGCCAAAGCCAAGTTTGCGTTTGTCTTCTTTATCAACAGGCACTTTATTTTCTTGGTTGGAATTATCAGAGCATGCTGTCAGTAAGACAAGTATAGAAAGCGTAACTACTTTATTTAAAAATTTAGGTAACAAAATATATTCCTTAAAAACCACTTTTCGTTCTTAACTTATACAATGTCGAATACTTTTCCAACAAAAAAAGCAGACACAGTGAACTGTGCCTGCTTTTTTTAGAAAAAAGTACTTTAGAAGCTAACTTTTGTACCCAAGACAAAGACTG
The DNA here is from genome assembly GCA_019751935.1 of Alphaproteobacteria bacterium. Lineage (GTDB taxonomy): Bacteria > Pseudomonadota > Alphaproteobacteria > Paracaedibacterales > CAIULA01 > CAIULA01. The sequence continues at coordinate 10,865 of JAIEMR010000055.1, read as the reverse complement.
CACCAGAATTGTTTCCGACAGCTTTATTGCCTTTTTGTTCTACATTTGTCATGTAAGATTGTTGGACAGCAATTGCACCTAAGTTAGTGCGGGTTTTAACGAAATCAACTTCACCATAAATCTTAAGACCTTGTAATGCACTTAAGTCAACTGAGGTAGCGATAATATCGCTGCTTGTGCCGCTTGTTGCATCTGACATGCGATCAGTACGGTGGAATGCAGCAGCAAATTGGTAAGCACCTACGGTATAACTTGTCCCCACGTTCCATGCTTTACCTGAGTTACCTTGGTGAATGTTTCCAAGGTAAAGTTGTCCAGGCGTGCTGGTAGAATTATATAAACTGTTATCTTTTGGTAAGCGTGATCTACCGTTATCAATCCATCCAGCTGCAACTCTCCATTGATCATATCCAACAGCTGCAGACAACTGATAGGACTTCGCGTTTCTCAGTGGAACGCGGCGTTGATCGCTAAAGTTTGAATAGTCTGTATAAACGCTCTTTTCTACAACACCAACAACAGCAAATGCATGTGACCATTTTCCACTAGATCCTTTATGAGTCAAACCAGCTGTTACGTTACGAATACCATAAGGTCCTTTGCTTTTATTGTTTGGATAAAGTCCAGAGCTGTTACCCACACCTGGATTGCTACCAACATAGGCATTATTTTTACCATCATCACCCATATGTGAAGTGTTTGGTGTATACGCTGCACCAAGCTGGAAGCCTAAAACTTCAGGGCTATAAAACACAACCTTAGCTGCTTTTTTTGTTTCACCAATAAAGTTAACACCCTTAATAACGCCAGCGGAATAATTGTAAGCGCTGTTTAGTGTTCCATCAATACCGTTAGCTCCACCAATGAGATCAGCGCCGCTTTCTGGCATAGTGTCCTCAGGTCCTGTTACCTGGCCAAGCTGCGTTGTACCGAAATCACCGTTAAGTTCAACGTAGTTTTTATTTACGTATGCGCTGGTACCTGGAATGGTTTCAAAATTGATACGGTATTTATATTCCATACCATTTGATGCTTTTCCAGTAACCGTGAAAAAAAGATCGGAAGCTCCAATATTAACCTGGGGATCCACACCACCTTTTCCGTTGTCTTTACGTTGCTGAGATGCAGTATAGCCTGCTATAGCAGTAAAGCCATTGATTTTTAATGCCGGCGCTTGCGCCTGATTTTGCCCCTCTGCACTTGCATTATCTGAATAAACTAATGCACATGCAGTTAAAAGGGCCAACAATTTTAATGGATGAGGACCCTGCTTCATATTTTTTCTCCAAATAGATTTTTTTTATTTTGTACACACACTGCATTAGACAAGGAAAGGAAGCAAGGGATGGGGGTAAATTGAGAAAAGAAAAAAAAGAAAGCTGTGACGCTTATGTCACAGTTTCTTTTTGAGAATCTCATTAACCAGAGAAGGGTTTGCCTTCCCTTGCAACTCTTTCATTACAAGTCCAATAAAAAAGCCAAATAATTGAGGTTTTCCAGATCGATATTCTTCTACTTTCGCTGCTTGTTCAGTCAATATCTTCTCGATGACATTTTCAATTAAAGATGGATCTGAAATTTGCTCTAGACCAAGTTCTTTTACAAGACTTTGAGGAGATTTTCCTGTTTTCCACATGTTTACAAAAACGTCTTTTGCAATTTTGCCGGAAATAGTTCCATCAATAATTAAATCAACAAGCTCGGCTAAGTTTTGCTCTTTAAATGGTAGAGATTTGATATCAACATTTTCACGATTCATTGCACCAAAGACTTCACCGATTAGCCAATTTGCAATTAATTTTGCAGCCTGATGGCTATCTTTGGACCCAGATGACTTAACTACGCTTTCGTAATAGAATGCAATTTCTTGTTCCGCTACCAAAACGCTAGCATCGTAGCTTGTGAGGCCATACTCTTCTATAAAACGTGCCTTCTTAACGTCAGGAAGTTCTGGCATATTCTGCTTTATTTTCTCGATTCTTTCTTTTGAGACAATCAATGGCCTTAAATCAGGGTCTGGGAAATAACGATAGTCATGCGCATCTTCTTTGTTACGCATTGAACGAGTCTCACCCTTGTTATGATCAAAAAGGCGGGTTTCTTGAACAATTTCGCCACCATCTTCTAGGATTTCGAGTTGGCGAGCTATTTCGTAATCGAGGGCCTGCCCTAAGAAACGCACAGAGTTAACGTTTTTAATTTCTGCACGAGTACCAAGAGGCTCGCCTGGACGGCGCAAAGAAATGTTTGCATCCGCCCTAAGGCTCCCTTGTTCCATATTTCCATCACAGCTTCCAAGGTAACGCAAAATAGAGCGGAGTTTTTTTACATATGCCATGGCTTCAGAAGGGGAACGCATATCGGGTTCAGAAACAATTTCCATTAAGGCAATGCCTGCACGATTTAAATCTATATAAGAAAAGTTTGGATGAAGATCGTGTGTGCTTTTGCCAGCGTCTTGTTCTAAGTGGATACGGGTAATGGCAATACGTTTGCTTTTACCTTCTTCAAGGTCAATATCCAAATATCCTCCCGTTACAATAGGATGCGTAAACTGAGAAATTTGGTAGCCCGTTGGTAGGTCCGCATAAAAGTAATTTTTGCGATCGAATACAGACACTAAGTTGATTATTCCATTAAGGCCAAGACCAGTTTTGATAGCTTGATCAACGCAAACACTATTGATAACTGGCAACATTCCTGGCATACCAGCGTCTAAAAAACTAACCTGCGTATTTGGGTCTGCCCCAAAATCAGTAGAGCTCCCACTAAAAAGCTTTGCTTTGGATACAACTTGAGCATGAACTTCAAGCCCAATAACAACTTCCCATAAACCTGTGTGGCCTTTTATTAAATTATTTGTTTCTGACATGGTATGACTCATAAGGATTTGATTTGGGTTGCAAAATCGGCGGCTTCTTCGATTGCTGCTGCGACATTAAATAAAAGCTGCTCTGATAAATGAGGACCAATAATCTGTAAACCAAGTGGAAGTCCCTCTTGGTTAAGGCTCGAAGGAATTGAAATTGCAGGTAATCCAGCTAGGTTAACTGTAACTGTAAAGATATCATTCAAATACATTTTAACTGGATCTGATGGTTTTTCATCAATTGCAAAGGCAGCAGATGGAGTTGTTGGCGTTAAGATCACATCGACTTCTTTAAATGTGTTTTCAAAGTCTTGAGTGATTAATTTTCTAACTTTTTGTGCTTTGAGGTAATAGGCATCATAATACCCTGCAGAAAGGACATACGTGCCAATCATGATGCGCCTTCGGACTTCTTCGCCAAAGCCTTCGCGTCTGGTATTTTCATAAAGTTCATCTAAGGTTTTGCCATTAACTCTTACTCCATACCTGACGCCATCATAACGAGCCAAATTTGAAGAAGCTTCGGCGGGTGCTATAATGTAATAAGTTGGCAGAGCATAAGGTGTTGTTTTAAGGCTTACATGATGAATGGTAGCGCCAGCCTCAATTAGCCAATCAATACCTTTTTGTAAAAGTGCTTGCGTTTCATCATCTAAATTTTCCATGTATTCTTTAGCAATGCCAACTTTCAATCCCTTAACAACGGGGGAGATGTTAGCCAAATAATCTGGAATATTGGCCTTTAGGGATGTTGCATCTTTTTCATCATGGCTTGCCATGTTTTGTAGCATTAAGGCAGCGTCTTTTACAGTGTGAGTTAAAGGCCCCGCCTGATCAAGAGATGAAGCAAAGGCAACCATGCCATAACGGGAACAAAGTCCATAAGTTGGCTTTATTCCAACTAAGCCTGTGAAAGCTGCTGGCTGTCTTATAGATCCACCTGTGTCTGAAGCTGTTGTTGCTAATGCAAGGCGCGCAGCAACGGCAGCTGCTGAGCCGCCGGATGATCCTCCAGGAACCAACTGTTTATTAGGATTGTTTTTTCTTTTCCATGGGCTAATAACTGGACCAAAAGCACTTGTTAGGTTCGCTGAACCCATTGCAAATTCATCCATGTTCGTTTTGCCAAGAAAAACAGCGCCAGCATCAAGAAGATTTTGAGAAACAGTTGATTCATACTTTGGTACAAAATTACTCAAAATTTTTGAACCTGCTGTAGTGCGAATATTTTTTGTACAAAACAAGTCTTTTATTCCGAGCGGCAGACCTTCCATAGGACGTGCTTGGTTTGATGCAATACGCTTATCGGATTCCTTTGCCTGATCAAGGGCAATCTCAGGTGTTTCTGTAATATAAGCATTTAAATCCCGGTGCTTTTCCATGCGGGCAATGAAGCTTTGCGTTAATTCAACAGCGCTGCATTTTTTTGTTAAAAGAGCTTCACGAGCTTCTGTTAAAGTTAATTTTGTTAGGTCTGTCATGGGGTTACTCTATAACTTTGGGTACGGAAAACATGTTGTGTTGAGAGGAGGGGGCATTTGCCAAAATATCATCAACTATCCTTCCGGCAGTGACAGCATCGGGGCGTTCAAACATCACAGAGGTATCTTCCTTGCATTGCATATCAATGCTGCTTGTATCAACGGCGGTTAATTGATCAATCCAATCCATAATGGAATTTAGTTGCCCTGCGATATGTTCATATTCTTGTTCTTCAACTTTAATACGAGAAAGCCTGGCAATTTTTTTAACGTCTTCTTTTTTTAAGGACATAAAAACCTCATATTTTTAATTGGCACCATACTGGCGCATGATCGGATGCTTTGTCTAGTCCTCTTGGAAGAGTATCTACCTGGCAATCCATGATGATATCGCTAGCTTCAGGGGAGAGAAGAAAATGATCAATGCGCAAACCGTGATTATTCGCAAAAGCTCCAGCTCTGTAATCCCACCAAGTAAATGGGCCTATTCCTTGGTGATATAACCTTAAAGCATCTTGATAACCTAAATTTACCAGGCTTCTAAAAGCATTTCTTTCTTTTGAGGAACATAGAATTTTTTCTTCCCATTCTTTTGGATCATAAACATCAGAATCGGTAGGCGCGATATTAAAATCTCCGCCAATCACACAGATTTCCTCATAGGCTAAAAGAGATTCCATATGACTGCGTAAATGATCTAAGAATTTAAGCTTGTAGGCGTATTTATCGGACCCGACTTCTTGACCATTGGGAACGTAAACAGAGGCAACCCTGACAGAGCCAATAACGGCTTCAATATATCTGGCTTGCTCATCACCAATAAAAGGTGGCAGTCCGTATGTGATATCTTCAATTGGAGATTTCGAGAGAATGCCAACACCATTAAATGTTTTTTGCCCGAGCAGAGCAACGTTATAACCAAGATCTTCAATCTCTTGAAGAGGGAAGGCTTCATTAAGGCATTTAAGTTCTTGTAGCAGCACAACATCTGGCTGATGAGAAGCTAGCCAGGACGTTACGATTGGCAGGCGCGCTCGAACCGAATTTACATTCCATGTCACAATCTTCATAAACGTAATGTCCTTATAGGGAAAATGAATTTCCGCAGCCACAAGAAGAAGCCGCATTAGGGTTTTTCATAACAAATGTTGAAGATCCAAGTTCTTCAACAAAGTCAATTTGACTGCCTGCAAGAATGCCCAGAGAAACCTCATCAATGACCACATAGATCCCATTTTTTTCAAACAGATGATCATCTGTATTCATTGCGCTGTCTAAGGTGAAGTTATATTGGAAGCCTGAACATCCTCCCCCAAAAACACTAATTCGAAAGCGCAAAGTTTCTTTTGAATTTTCGTGTTCTAATAACTGAGAAATTCGATTTGCGGCTGTATCTGATATCTCGATATTCATTTTTTCTCTTTTTTTGTCTTTCGATTTTTTTAAAACATGCTATAAATTTGCAAGATACAACATTATTCAATAATTTTATAGGGGATTAGATCATGGCTGGGTCTGTTAACAAAGTTATTTTGGTTGGAAATCTTGGCCGAGATCCAGAAGTTCGTTTCATGCCGGACGGTTTGAAAATAGTGAATGTCTCAGTGGCGACAAGCGAAACCTGGAAAGACAAGAACACAGGCGAACGTAAAGATAAAACCGAGTGGCATAGAGTTGTCATTATGAATGAACGTCTTGCGGATATTGCTGAGAAATACCTAAAAAAAGGCTCAAAGATTTATGTAGAAGGGCAGCTTCAAACTCGGAAATGGACAGATCAAAACGGGCAAGAACGTTATAGTACCGAAGTTTTGTTATCTAGATTCCGCGGTGAATTGACTCTGCTTGATTCTAAAGGTTCAGGAGGCGGGGGAGATGATTATGAGAGTGCATCTTATGGAAGTTCAGAGTCCTCGGGAAGCAAGCCATCATCAGCATCTTATCAAGAATTGGATGATGACGTGCCTTTTTGATAAGAAATAGGTCGGAAAGTTTTAAGAAATATGGCTTTTTCCTTTTGAATGCGTGTTCAAAAGGAAAAAGCTTGAGATAAAAAACTTCACTTTTTAGTTTTTAATAAAGGGTTTTATAATTTTTATAAAAATTTCTTAAGATAAGAAAAAGACTCTGTGTAACTATCAGGTGTGCCAATATCAATAAATTCTTTTTTACTAGGCCATCCATGCAGATCTCCTAATTGATAGGGTAAAATTTGAGCTTCAAGTGATAAGGGAATTGTTCCGGGAAACATCTCAATAAATTCTTTAGAAAAAAGATAAATGCCAGCATTTATATAACCTGAAAGCAAATCTTTCTTCTTTTCAATAAAAGAGGTGATGTGCTGGGTTGTCGAGTTATATTCAACCCCTCCATATCTTTCTCTATTTTCTTGGTAAGTAAGAACTAAGGATGCCCTGCTTTCCAGTTCTAAATGCCATTTTATAAATTCTTCTATTGAGATATTACAAAATGAATCCCCATTCAATATAAGGGCTTGATTGTAATTTTTCCCCTTGAGGGCATTTGCAATTGCTCCTCCTGTTCCTAATTGTTCATCTTCAATGACGTATTCTAAAGAAAGATCTTTATACCGATATCCGAAGGTGTCTATAACTTTTTCACTCATATATCCCACAGCTAAGGTAACTTTTTGAATATGAGATTTTAATAACTGGTCAAACAGTAAGCTAATAAATGGCTTAGAGCTCACAGGTGCTAGTGGTTTTGGCAGGTCAGGGACTAGCTCTCTGAGTCGTTTCCCCAAACCACCTGCCAAAATTACAGTTTCAAACATTAAGCTGTTTCTTTTAAGAAAGTTTGTCTGTACCAAGTGATTGTTTTTCTGACTCCTTCTTCAAGTGAAGTTTTTGCTTCAAATCCTAAAGTTTTTTTTGCAAAAGTAGGATCAATAATCCTGTAACCAATAGTTTGTGGTTTTGTTGGATCATAGCTTACAATGGCATCTTTATAATTATCAACTTTGAGAGCCGTATTTAGAATTTCTTCAATAGTATGGCCTTTTCCGGATGCTATATTAACAGCCAAAAAAGGAGCACTATCAGCAAAGGCTTTAAAAACTCCTTCTAAGAAATCTTCAATAAAAATTAAATCACGTACATCTTTGCCAGTTCCCCATACAGGAAAAGGATTAAGCCTATCTATCACTTTACGGATTAATGCAGCAGTCACATGAGATTTCTGAGGGTCAAATTTATCTCCAGGACCATAGATATTTGAAGGTCTTATGACAAGCGTGGCCATTGGGTTTGAGATCTTCTCAGCATAGGTTTTGCAAAGAATCTCTGTGTATCGTTTCATCCAGCCAACAGCATAATAAACAGGAGGCGGGTCAGCTGTAAACATGTCATCTTCAACAAGCGCCTTAGTTCCCAGATCTGGATAAGCAGCACCACTGCTGATGAATACAAACTTTTTTACTTTGTTTGCATAGGCTGCCTCTAACATATAAGTGTTCATAACAACATTTGGTGTTATTTGACATAAAGGGGAGTTCACAATTACAGCAGCTCCTGCAGTATTAGCAGCACACATAAAGACATAATCTGCTCCTTCACTATTTACAAATATTGCTACATAACATGCCGCTATCAATCTATATTCTTTGAAAAAAAGCATAGAGTTGTTTGGTCACATATTGAAAAAGTGGATACGATTGGGGAAATTTTGCATCCTGCAGTAAGAGAAAGCCTGAAATTTTTAGGTTTTAATAATGCACAAGGAGTGGAAATTCATCATCAGGGTGACTTACCAGCCAGGACAGGAATCGGTTCCAGTTCTTCGTTTAGCGTAGGATTGATCAATGCATTAACTTCTCTTCAGGGTGGTTTTATTGATAAAAAAGGGTTAGCTGAAAAAGCAGTACATCTAGAAAGAGACATATTAAGAGAAACAGGTGGCGTTCAAGATCAGTATGCTGCTGCATACGGTGGATTTAATAGAATTACATTTAGTAAAGAAGGAGTAACGGTTACTCCTGTAACGGCAAGTAGAAATGTATTAAATGAGCTTAGTGAAAATTTGGTTCTTGTTTATACGGGATCTTCTCGCTTTTCTTCTGAAGTTAGTAAATCCATTGTAACGAACCTCAATCAAAAGGAATCTTACCTTCGACTTATGGTGCAGCAAGTTGATACAGGCGAAAAGCTTATTAAAAATGGCAGCTTGGATGAGTTTGGAAAACTCCTTGGAGAAGGATGGAAATTAAAAAAAGAGCTAAGTGGCAATATGACTACTCCTGAGATCGATGAAATATATAGCAAAGGTATTGAAGCTGGTGCGTTAGGTGGAAAATTGATAGGAGGGGGAAGCGCAGGCTTTGTTCTATTTTATGTGCCTCGTTCAAGGCAGATGGCTTTTAGAGAAGTTTTTAAAAAATTAATAAAAGTATTTTTTAAAATTGACTGGGATGGTTCAACTCTTATATATAAAGAGCCCTCTAAAAGTTTAGGAGGTTCCGCTACTCTTTCTTTTCTAGGTAACGCTTGTTGATATATAGTTAAAATTTTCCAGATTTCAGGAATTAGTTCTTAGAATTCAGCTGACTGCATACTTTAACTGAAAAAATTGAGGCGATGCATACAAGAGATGCGACAGACAGAGCAACTGTTAAGGGCTTTCCATCATATAAGTAACTTACAAGTCCTATAATGGACGAACATAAAAGTGTTCTCATGCCCATAATTGCCGAAGAAGCTGTTCCTTTTAGTTCAGGAAAAATTTCCAATGAAGCTGTAAACACAATGGGGTATACAATTGAAAACCCAATGCAAAAGATAATCATACAGCTTGTTGTTAAGTATGGTGAGTAAGGTGAAATTAAGCTTAACGTAACAAGAGCCATGCTCCCTAGTATGCAAATTACCATTCCTCCTTTAATGCAGTTTTTTTCTCCTATTGTGACTGAAATCTTTTCAACAAAAAGACTGGTAATAGAAAAACAAGAAACTATGGCAGCCTGATGAAGAGCATAGGCTGTCAATGACATACCAAATGTTTCAATGTATAAAAACGATGCACAAGCAATAAAGGAAATATAGGTTGTATAAAGTAAGCTTGGAAGGAGAGAGGCGTAAATAAGTTTTGAACTTAAAAATAGTGTTTTGTAATCATTCAAAACATTCTTAACTTTAAGAGTTTCTCGTTTCTTTTTTGTTTCTGAAAGAAATAGCCATAATAAAATCCATGAAACAAAGCATATCAAAGCAATAAACCCATAATTGCCACGCCAACCAACCCATTGGTTAATAAAAGCTCCTACAACAGGGGCGATTGCCATCAATGTTGTTAATAAAGAATTCATAATGCTTATAACTTTAACGGCTTTATGTTTTTGATAGACGTCTGCAACCATAGCAAAGACCACAACTGCTGAAGTAGCAGCTCCAACGCCTTGAATAAATCTAGACACTAAAAGAAACGAAATCGTTGGGGCATAAACACAACCGAAAGCACCAATTAGCAAAAGAAAATTCCCCCACACCATAATTTTTCGTCGGCCGTAGCATTCTGATAAGGGGCCATAGATAAATGATGCGCAGCAAAATCCAAAAAAATTATAAGCAAGAGTAAGTTGTATTATTCCATCAGGAACTTTAAAATAATGAGCCATGTCTGGAAAGCCTGGCACAGAAATATCAACTTCGATGCAGCAAGCGACAAGCGACAAAATCGCTAAGGGAAGAAATGCTTTGGGCATTTAGTTATCCTTTTGAAAGAAATTAAAAAATAAGGGAGAGTTTTTAGAAAAGCATCTTAGTATAAGATGCTCTAAGTAGTTAAACCTTTAGAGGGGACAATTGTCAACTTTTTTAGTTTACTTACTGATACCTAGGTGGATGTAAAGAAAGCTATCTTGTATAGTGTTGGTTGGGCGAATAATACGCTTGACTCAAAATTGAAAGTGCATTCAATGACAATAAAAAATCAAGATCTCATTATTTTTGAAACAGATAAGAATCATACCAAGGTTAGTGTTCGGCTGGATAGCGAAACTGTTTGGCTTAATTTGAATCAGCTTTCTCAGTTATTTGAAAGAGATAAGTCAGTTATTTCACGCCATTTAAAAAAAGTTTTCTATGAAGGAGAGTTAGAGTCTTCTTCAGTTGTTGCAAATTTTGCAACAACTGCTGCTGATGGAAAGATATATCAAGTAGAGCATTATAATTTAGATGCTATTATTTCTGTTGGCTATAGAGTGAACTCCAAACGAGGTACCCAATTTCGCCAATGGGCCAATCGTATTTTGAAAGAATATTGGTCTAAAGAATCGGCCAGAAAGGTTTATGAAGAATTAAATAAGGATAATAGCCTTCCTATTTTGTCGGAACCTACGGATGATAGTCGTACACAAGCAATCATAGAGGGATATGCAAAAACTTGGTCGTTATTATCAGCTTATGACGAAAATCGGCTCGATATTCCTGAACCTCTTCATGAAGCAACAGCAGGTTTAGAATATGATACTGCCATAGCTGATATAGAAAAATTTAAAAAGG
>JAIEMR010000164.1 GCA_019751935.1 Alphaproteobacteria bacterium | reverse complement strand
ATGCAAATACTTACCGCTTTTGGGGTGAGCGGCTTTTTTACATAATGTTATTATAGCTGCGCAGCACTATAATGCCACATTATGTAAAGAAGCTTTGGGGAAAAAATTACCGGCGCAAGTCACGCAGTGTACATATTATTGTATCAATAATTGTGACGGTAATTTTTTTAGGAGCGTGGGGAAGGAGTGGCAATTGTTGAGAAGGGATAATCGCCTAATTATTACTGGAGTGTAATTTAAAAATGGACATCAATATACTTGTTCTAAAATGCCTCGACCTTTTTTTCGATTGTGCTAAATACTTTCTTTTGTTCTCCAGTAAAATTGTTTTCCATTTTTTTTTCTTTTTTTTGATTGTCTTTAACTTTTTGATTTTTCTGAGCATTACCATATGGTGCTACACCAAATGCTGATACAATTAATAAAAGGCTTGTTTTTCTCATTACTTTTTTATTTAACGTAATAGATTAATTTCTGCTATATTACTTTAGACATAAAAAAATAGAAAGTGTGAATTATTTTTTATTATATTTTTGGAATGTAATTAGACTGCTCTAATACGCCACAATACTTTTAACTACAATTGATTCTTTTTCAAGAAGTTCCTAATTAACAATTTGATTTCATTTTCTGCTTCATCTAAAGCAAAATGTCCTGCTTCTAATATATGGACTTCAGCATTAGGAACATCTTCTTTATATTTCCAAGCTCCTTCAACAGCAAATGAAGGGTCATATTTACCCCAAATGATTAGCATTTTTGGCTGATTCTTCTTTAGCCATTGTTGCCATTGAGGATATAGTTTTATGTTACTTTGATAATCATAGAATAAATTCATTTGAATTTCAGCTATTCCCTGTTTAGAAAGAAATAGATATTCATCTGTATATGTGTCCGGATTTATTTTTTCAGGAGTTGGGCTACTGCCTATGTGTCTTTGTTTAGTAGTTTCAAAACTTAAAAAAACATTCTTAACAGCATCATAATATTTTTCTCTATCAGCCCAAAACGCCTTTCTGGATTCCCATAATGGTGACAAGCCTTCCTTATGACTAACAGCATTTTGAATGATTATTGCTTGAATTTTTTCTGGATGTTTTTCTGCAATTCTCATTCCTATTGGACCACCATAATCTTGTTGTACTAATATAATCTTTTCTAAAGATAAGCGCGAAATGAATTTATCTATATACTCTGTTAAGTTATCAAAAGTATAATTAAAATTAGTTGCATCAGGTTGACTACTGTGCCCAAAGCCAATATAATCAGGAGCTATTACGTGATAATCAGCTGATAAATTTTCCAACAATGGTTGCCACATTCTCGAAGAAGAGGGAAAACCGTGTAAGAACAAGATTGTCTGTTTATTATTTTGACCTCCTTCTCTATAGAAAATGCTCTGACCATCTATTTCAATAGTTTTATACAAAATATTTGAAATTGTATTATTTTTTTCGATTAGTGTTTTTGCCTCAGACTGTGCAAAGATTGTATTCATTGAAGATACTATCAGCAATGCGGCAAGTAAAATCTTTTTTAGTGTTCTGTTCTTTTTTTTCATATTGTTTTTCTGTTATATTATATTTTATTATGCTAAAATAATGTAGTAGTATAAACAAAAATGTCGTGTAGCTTACAAAAACTACAAATATTTGAAATTTAAACAAAATAACTTTTTTTCAATGAAATAAAGCTAAGCATTTATTGATATATTACTTTAAAACTAGTATTGATTTAAGAATTTACAATTACCTATTATGGAGCGCTCTCTTGCTTAATGTTCCTATAGAATCATTAGGTGAGTATATTTTTACCTCAAATAAATTTTTGTAAGGTTCTCCAATTGCCGCCGACTAAAATGTAAAGGGTGAACATTTATTACTGAAGACTTGATTTTTTGATGTTTTTTCGATGATGCCCTGTTAAGTTTAGTTACAATAGTTTTACAACTGGAAAAAAGATGTATGGAAAATATAAGTAGAATAGGTTTTGGAGGTGGATGCCATTGGTGCACCGAAGCTGTTTTTCAGGCACTGCATGGCGTTGTCAAGGTAGAGCAGGGTTGGGTTGCCTCGACCGCACCCTATGATGATTTTTCAGAAGGGGTTATCGTAAATTTTGACAGCAGTATCATTTCTGTTGATGTACTGATTGAGGTGCATCTCCTGACTCACAGTAGCTCGAAAGAGCACAGCATGCGAACCAAGTACCGTTCGGCACTTTACTATTTTGATAAAAAAGATAGCGTAGGCCTTTATGACACTTTAGCAAGGCTCGGCAAAGAAAACAATATCCATTACATCACTAAGATACTGCCTTTACAGGAATTTAGGTTAAATGCAGAAAATCAGCTTAATTATTACAGTAAAAAGAAAGAAGCGCCTTTTTGCCAAGTTTATATCAGTCCAAAACTTAGTGAGTTGCGGAGTAGGTTTGGAGCAATGGTCAGAGAAGATTTTTAATTGTATCGAAATGTATTTAGCCACTGTATAGTAGAAATCTGGAAAGTTGTTATTAGGAACGAATGCTTTTAATTGGCTGTTTTATAATACTTATGTAGTAATAATTAACCATGTTTAGACTTGTATTAAAAGGAGTTGATAAAGACAAATCATGATTTACTTTTAGTCCTGTTTAAGGAGATATATTATTGCCTAAAACCCTTATTTTATGTGATAAATTATGGATTATTGGGCATTTAGATTTTCTTGTTATCAAGTACATTTGTGTTGCTTACCACTGTTAGAATGCAGGGAAATACTAATGACGATTCTTACTAAGAAAGGATAAAATGCATGTGAGTTTGCATTTCGTCATTTAAAAAAGAAAATCCGTGATCAACACTAATACACGCTATTTAGATGCGCAAAGGATCTAGCTCATATAATCAATCACATGGATACCTCAATCCAAATGTTTGGACGGATTTGTATGCTGACTACTTGTATGGATTCGCCTTGGTGAGGATTAATAATATAGAATTAGCAAAGGATTTAGTACAGGAAACGTTTCTGTCTGCACTTGAGCGTGTCGACAGTTTTCAAGGATTATGTTCTGAAAAAACCTGGCTTACTGCCATTCTTAAGAACAAGATTGTGGATGTTTATCGAAAAAAGCCTCTTGAACTTCGGGGCCTTCTTCGGTCGACTGTTGCAGAGTATCAGGATTTTTTCGATGCTGAAGAGGGCCGTTGGGTTGTACAGCATTCTCCGGTTGGCAATTGGGAAGAGCAGCCAGATGCACTGCAGAACAAAGAGTTTCAGGGTATATTCAAGGCGTGCATGGCAAAACTACCCCCATTGTGGTCGTCAGTCTTCACCATGAAACACGTGAACGACGAGTCGAGCGAAACCATTATAAAGGATCTGAATCTGAGTTCGTCAAATTATTGGGTAATTATACATCGGGCAAAGGTCAATTTGAGATCGTGCCTGCAAAGAAACTGGATTTAACGTAAAACCATAATAAAGGTAATGGAAGAAGATCTAAAAAAAACATTTTACAACTGTAAGAAAGCGACCTATCTGATTGAGAAGCGGCAATTAGATGAAATTACATCGGCGGAAAGCTGTGACTTAGAACTTCACCTTAAGTGTTGCACAATGTGTAAAACCTACATGAAGCAAAGTGCCTTAATCAATTATTGGATCAGCAAGGTATTTGTAATTAAAGATAGTGACCTTCGATTGGATGACGAGTTTAAAAAGAAATTGCAAGAGTGTATAGATGCTGCTCTTGACAAGAAAAAACCAAGACGGTTTTTTAACCCAAACGGAAAAAACAGGAATGCTTTCGATAAGGTTGGGTAAACAATCGCCGATTCCAAAACAAGGGACTATTTAACCTACAGACTTATAAATTCTTGCCGCTATGGCGGAAACCCATAACTTAGCGGACTATCTATATTATTTATGATCAACAAAATTGCAGACATTAAAGAGAATGGGTTTGAGTGGCTCGATATCATAGAGCCTTCGAATGAGGAATTTAAGGAATTAGCGACCAGGTATCATCTTCATCCTGCATTGGTAGATGATTGTTTAGACCCGGGCCATTTGCCCAAATTTGAAAGGATGCCAAACTATTCTTTCATACTGTTCAGAATATGCAGTAAAGATGATACGCCTGAAGTAGAAAATTTCCAGGATCTTACGAGTACGATTGCAATATTTTTTTGTAAAAAATTTATATTAACCATTCATCTCAAAAAGCAATCGCTTTTTGAACGAGTTATTGCATCCATGGAAGAAAAAATGCCTTCCAGTAGCAGGGATTTGTTAAATATTTTAATTGCTTCGTGCCTGAACACCTATGAAGACCCTATAAAAAAATTGGAACAGTCTGTAAATTATTATGAGCGAATGGTTTTTCTTAAACCAAAAGATGAGCCGCTATTAAAGGGCGTTTATTATTTGAAAAGGGAAATAGACCTGCTTAAACAAATGTTGATACTATCATATGATATTATAGACAAGTTAGATTCTAAAGAAGAAGGAAATGTAGAAACCAGAGATACCCGGGATTTATTTATCAAGCTACAAAGTATGCTGATCGCTAAATCTGAAAACATCAATCACTTACTTGAGATTTATTTTTCAGTTTCCTCGCAACGGACAAACGAAACGATTCGAGTCTTAACTATTTTTTCGGTGTTCTTCATGCCTATGACTTTTATCGTGGGAATTTATGGGATGAATTTTGAAATTATGCCCGAACTTAAATGGAAATTTGGTTACCCTGGCGTTTTACTTCTTATGGCTGTTGTCAATGTCCTTATTTATTTTTGGTTTAAAAAGAAAAAGTGGCTTTAGTTTTTACCACACAGACTATGGTTTAATTATTGGGGTCTCCGCTTGGGAGTGCCTAAAGGTAATGCTTTTAAAAGGGAAAAATTGCCACAACATCGGGTAAAATCAGCAAGGGAATAGCGTTAGCTGTGTTGTAATTTTGTACTTTAAAAGTAGAGCAATTACTAACTTCTTAAAATCTATAGCTATGTTAAACTGGAGCGATGTCATAAGGTTTGTGAACCACGGCAACCCTGAGCCATCTAAAAGAGTGGTAAAAACAGATGACGAGTGGAAAGCGCTATTAAGTCCGGAAACCTATTTTATCACCAGACAGAAAGGTACAGAGCAACCACACCGATCTGAAATGTGCACCCTTTTTGAGCCTGGCAAGTATCAATGTGTTTGTTGTGAAACGCCCTTGTTTGATTCTGGGGAAAAATTCCACAGTAAATCAGGATGGCCATCATTTACCCAGCCTATAGCCATTGGACACGTTGGGCACATCAAAGACAGCAGCCATGGTATGATTCGGGTTGAGGTAACCTGTAATGTCTGTGATTCGCACTTAGGGCATGTATTTCCGGACGGTCCGGCACCAAGTGGTTTACGGTATTGTATTAATGCCGCTTCACTGAAAAAAACTGAGGTGTAATCTAAGGATTTAAGGGAGATTATTAATTAAACAAAATCAATTATGGAAAATTTAAAGAAAGCATATTTAGCCGGAGGCTGTTTCTGGGGCATGGAAGATCTTTTTAGGGTGCGGCCCGGAGTAAAAGATACTGAAGTGGGATACCTCGGAGGATCAAATGAGAATCCCGGCTATAGAAACCACCCCGGCCATGCCGAGGGGCTCGAAATAACCTACGATGCAAATGTGACTTCGTACAGGGAACTTTTAGATTATTTTTTTAGGATCCATGATCCAAGTACTGTAGACAGGCAAGGCAACGACAGAGGGTCCAGTTACCGATCTGCACTATTCATCCAAAATGAACAAGAAGGAATTGAAGCACAGGAGATTATTGCATTAGTTAATGAATCGGGACGCTGGCCGGGTAAAGTGGTAACAACTTTGGAACCCTTTACGAAATTCTGGCCTGCTGAAGATGGGCATCAGGACTACCTGGTAAAACACCCAAATGGATACACCTGCCATTTTGAGAGGTTTGGCACCATCCTGTAAACATCTTCAGCCTGTAATGGCATGTTAAGTTGAAGATACTTAGCATGCCATTTTTTTTACAATAAAAAATGTACTAAAATAGATTGTAAGGAATCGACAACTATTAAGACTAACAAAATGAAGCCCGATGAGACAGACAACCCATCAGCGCTTAACGAGTGTTACTCTGATTGAATAACTAAAAGAAGAACATTATGAAAAATCAAGAACAAGAAAATAAAGTATTTGATGCACCCGAATTTAATGTAAAAAATTGGGTAGATGCCAATGGAAACAAAACAGATCAAATAAAGTTATCAGATTTTAAAGGAAAGTTTAAAGTGGTCTACGGTTTTCAAAGCTGGTGCCCCGGCTGCCACAGTAGTGGGTTTCCTAGTTTGCAAAAAATGGTGGAAGCATTAAAAGGAAATGACACTATAGCCTTTGTGGCCATCCAGACCGTTTTCGAAGGCCACCACGAAAACACGTTTGAAAAAATGCTGGAAACCCAAAAGAAGTATGAATTAAAAATTCCTTTTGGACATGATGCGGGAGACGACGGCAAATCGCGCTCTAATTTTATGCAAAATTATAACACCGGTGGAACTCCATGGTTTGTTTTAATAGACCAAAATGATAAAGTAGTATTTGCGGACTTTCATCTTAATGTTGAAGCCGCGATAAACGTTTTAAAAAATATTGCATAATAGCTGTAAATTAAAGTGCCGGTTATGGGCAACGTCATTTACAAAATTTAAAATGACGTAAACAACATTAAGAAAGGAAATACAAATGGAGACAACGACAAACTCCCGAAATCAAAATATTGAGTTAGGAAAGGTATCATGGTTAAGAGATTACGAAGAAGCATTAGGACAAAGCCAACTTACAAACAAACCCGTGCTATTGTTCTTTCAGGAAATCCCGGGATGTGCTACCTGTGTTAATTATGGAAGGGACGTACTCAGCCATCCGCTTATGGTTGAATTTATTGAAAATGAATTTATTCCGCTGGCAATTTTTAATAACAGGCCAGGTAAGGACAGCGCTATTCTTGCCTTATATAATGAGCCGTCCTGGAATAATCCCGTGGCTCACTTTGTAGACGGCAAAGGAAAGGATATTATTCCTAAGCTAGCCAATAATTATCAACCATTGAGTATGTACAATAAGTTGGTTGAAGCGCTTACTAAATTAGGAAGACCTATTCCCAAGTACGCATTGCTTTTGGGAGACGACTTAAAAATGAAATATGGCAATTTAAAAACCACTATTTACGAAACACCCTGTTTCTGGTCTGGAGAGACCACATTAGCTATGCATCCGGCCGTAAGATATACCGAAGCAGGTAAGATTGGCATTGCGGAAGTAGTGAAGGTTTATTTCGATAATTCGCAGGCCAGTTTAGAGCAATTGAACAACTTTGCCACAGAAGAAGGCTTTTTTCAAATAGAGAACCACGAGCATTACAAAGTAGATAAAAGTCCACAATATTATATATCAAAATCCGCTTTCCGCTCTTTGCCATTAAGCAAGGCACAACGCGCAAAAATAAATGTTGCCATTCCGTATAAAGAGCTGCCAACGGAATATTTAAGCCCCAAGCAATCGGTACTGTATCAAAATATTTTAAATGGAGTTAGCAGCAGCAGCAGCAATGGCAGCTATGAAGAAGATATAGAAAATTCCTGGAATTGGAACTTCTAAAGTAGTATTATATTAATCACAGATGATGAGAAAAGTAAATAAAGAAATTTGGTTGGCCGCTGGCCTGCGGACTCCTTTTGTAAAGGAAAATAAAGAGTTGAAAGATGTATCCGCAATAGAAATGTCGGTCGCCGTTGTGAACAGTATGAAGGAGAAGGAACAAATAAGTCCCGATTACCTGGCATGGGGCACTGTTGTTCCGAACCTTACCTACAGC
Organism: Alphaproteobacteria bacterium; assembly: GCA_019751935.1. Taxonomy (GTDB): domain Bacteria; phylum Pseudomonadota; class Alphaproteobacteria; order Paracaedibacterales; family CAIULA01; genus CAIULA01. Next base: position 12,365 of record JAIEMR010000164.1, on the reverse strand, counting down.
AATATTGCGCGGGACATTGTATTGGAGTCGGAACTGGTGGACGAAACCATAGCTTTCTCTACTACGATGGCATGTGCCAGCAGCATATTGTCGACGATTCAGCTTGCATCGATGGTAACCGATGACGAAACTGCTATTTCCGGCGGAGTTGAGAGTTTTTCCAACGTACAGCTGGGGCTTTCCAATGAAACTTCTAAATGGCTTAAACGGTATGGCAAGCTCAAAGGCCTGCTGGATAAGGTAAAGTGGGCACGAGAGGTACTCAAATTTAAATTATACATTCCGCCCGGTGTTAACAGAATTACAGGGAAAAGTATGGGCGAACATGCCGAAATCACGGCTCAACGCTTAGGAATTTCACGCAAAGCACAGGATGAACTGGCTTTAATCAGCCATAAAAATTATTTTAAAGCAAAGGAGGAAGGATTTTTTGCCGATATGATTTTTCCGGCGTTTAACTTAGTTGAGGATTTGATCCCAAGAAAAGACACCTCATTACAAAAGCTTTCCGCACTTCACCCGGTATTTGATAGAGTACCCGGGAAAGGCTCAATAACTGCAGGAAACTCCAGTTTGTTTACTGACGGATCTGCAGGCGTTTGGGTGGCAGGGAAAAACAGGATAAATGAATTTAAAACCCCTTACAAGGCTAAATTAGCCGATTGGGAAATGGCGGCGGTGAATATCGAAGAAGAGGGTATACTTATGTCGCCTACATTTGCCATTACAAGATTATTGGAGCGGAACAATCTTGCCTATAACGACATTGATATTTGGGAAATCCACGAAGCTTTTGCAGCCCAGGTGCTTTCTACAATACATAATCTTGAAAGTCCTGCCCAATTAAAAAAAATGGTGGTAAAATCGAAATTTGGAAAATTCCCAATGGAGAAGCTTAATATAAAAGGCAGCAGTATATCTATAGGCCATCCCTTTGGCGCTACCGGCGCAAGGATAATCAGCCAAACGTTAAAGCAATTGCATTTAGCCGGGAAAAATAAAAAAGCACTGATCAGCGTTTGCGCAGATGGCGGTTTAGGAGCTGTGCTATTACTCGAAACGTAGGGCAGGCACCTATTCTTAAATAAGTAGTTTTATAGATGGAGTACTCTGTTTTTTCAAATGACAATGCAATTGATATCATAAACCAATTAGGGGAACAGCAATTTGAAAATTTCTGTTTTACTTTTTTTGCCTCATTGGGGCTTACTAATATAGAGGCTGTCCGCGCTTTAGAAATTGGGGGTGTAACAGGCAAGGGAACTATAGAATTAGGGATTGTACTGTCTTACCATTTTGTTTTTTTAGGAATACAACATGTTGAGGCTGTGCCTGAGGAGGCAATTCAGGAGCTACGGGATGTTATGGAAAACAAAACGAATAAAGGTTTAATTTTGACCACCGGGAGTTTTTCACGCCAGGCAAAAAGAGCAGCCAAAATTAAAGGAAAAGTGCCAATTGATTTAATTGACCGAAATGATTTAATCCATAGATTAAAAAATAGGCAGTTAAGAATTTCGCCTGAGACCGGAAAAGTTTTTTAAAGGCAGATAAGACCAGAAATTATGATATATAAAGACCACACGCTGAAAATTTACAATTCGCTTTCCAACAAAAAGGAAACCTTTACACCAATAGAGGAAGGGTATATCGGCATGTATGTGTGTGGCCCGACGGTTTACAGCAATGTACACTTGGGCAATGTCAGAACCTTTATGTCATTTGACATGATCTATCGCTACCTTCAGCATTTGGGCTATAAAGTACGCTACGTAAGGAATATCACTGATGTTGGGCATTTAGTTGACGATTTGGATGAGGGGGAAGATAAGATAGCCAAAAAAGCACGTCTTGAAAAGCTAGAGCCTATGGAAGTCGTACAAAGATATACATTGGATTTTCATGATATTCTCAATAAATTTAATTTGCTGCCTCCGAGCATTGAACCTACTGCAACCGGGCATATTATCGAGCAGATAGGGGTTATCCAAAAAATTATCGACAATGGCTATGCCTATGTATCGAACGGTTCGGTTTATTTTGATGTAGCAAAATATAATGAGGATTATGAATACGGTGAACTCAGCCACCGTAAACTTGAAGATATGGCTAGCAATTCACGCCAGCTTGATGGACAGTCTGACAAACGCAATGAGCAGGATTTTGCCATGTGGAAACGCGCCGATCCTGAACATTTAATGCGGTGGCCATCGCCATGGAGTGATGGTTTTCCGGGTTGGCACACTGAGTGCACGACAATGAGCAGTAAATACCTTGGCAAAAAATTTGACATTCACGGAGGAGGGATGGACCTGAAGTTTCCGCATCATGAATGTGAAATCGCCCAAGGAAAGGCCTGCACGGGCCATGCGCCGGTTAACTATTGGCTGCATGCGAACCTGCTGACCCTTAATGGGAAAAAAATGGCGAAATCCAGTGGGAATAACATTTTGCCGGGTGAAATACTAAGTGGCAAAAGCCCATTGCTCAGCAAAGCATATTCTGCCCCTGTTACACGATTCTTAATGATGCAGACGCATTACAGAAGCATTATGGATTTTTCAGACGAAGCGATGCTCGCTGCAGAGAAAGGTTATAACCGCCTTATGAAATCACTTGAGACCCTGCCTAAGATAGAGACCGGCAAGGTGTCTACACTTGATATAGCTGAATGGAGAGCCAAATGCTATGCCGCAATGAATGACGATTTTAATACTCCGATATTGATTTCGCATCTTTTTGAGGGCGTTGGTTTCATTAACCTGCTCAAGGATAAATCGGCTTCCCTGACTGCCGCAGATTTAGATCTTTTCGCCAAGCTGTTTTCAGATTTTGTCTATGATGTGCTTGGATTGGGTGTGGCATTTGAAATTTATGATTCACGTACTGAAAAACTTAAGGGGACTATTAACCTACTGATAGAAATGCGTGATTTGGCCAGAGCCAACCGAAACTATTCACTGTCTGATCAGATACGCGACCGATTGGCAATGCTTGACATCCTTTTAAAAGACGGGGAAAACGGAACAACATTCGACTATTGATACGGCGTAGGAATGTATCATAAAAGATGCTAAGCCGAATAGCAGTGCTAAAACGCAGTAGTTTAAATTGGTATGGCAGTAACTCTATCTGACTTTTTTTATTAGATTTGCTGTGAAAAAAAATAATAAAAAATTGTAAGGTTCTGAAGAAACTACCGACTAAGGCTTAAATGTATGAGAAAAATATAGGGAGTGATGGAAGTAATGGAAGTAATTGTCCATGATAAAAGGAGTATATTATAAAAGCATTCATGTTTTTTTGACTTAAAACCATAAATATAAAATATTATGCTGACCGAAACCGACGCTCCAGGATCAAAAGATTCGGGACCAAACTCATGGGTAAAGAATTATGCCGATTATCTTTACAGCTATGCGCTCACACGCATTGACGATAGTGAACTTGCAAGAGATTTAGTTCAGGAAACCTTCCTTGGAGCATTGCAGGGCTGGGAAAAATTTGACGGACGAAGTTCGGAGAAAACCTGGCTTACCGCTATTTTAAAGAATAAGATTTTTGATGTTTATCGCAAAAAATCGACAAGCTCAAATCAGCAAACTATAGCAATTGACGGTTCTGACAATGACGAATTTTTTGAAGAGAGTGGTCATTGGAAGGAAGGTCGATATCCGGAAACTTTTGGCATAGAAGATGTAGGGTTAGAAAACAAGGAGTTTGACGGCATATTGCAATCCTGCATGAAAAAACTTCCGATGTTGTGGAAATCAGTTTTCACCATGAAACACATCGATGAAGAATCAAGTGAAACTATTTGCAGCGAGCTGGAAATAACCTCTTCAAATTTTTGGGTTATCCATCACCGTGCAAAGGTAAACCTGAGGGACTGCCTTCAGAGGAATTGGATTTAGATTAATAAAAAAATGACTATGAAAAATTTAAGTGATCAGGAAATGGCCGACAGGCTGGACAACTGCAAAAAAGCTACTTTTTTGATTGAAAAGCAACAATTGGAAGGTATCACGACGAAGGAAGAATCGGAGTTGGAATACCACCTTAATATTTGTGAAATGTGCCGGGTATATGAGAAACAAAGTTCGGTTATTAACCGATTTGTAAAAAAAATAACCGGGGCAGGGAAAAGTGAATTCAAGCTGGATGACAGATTTAAAGAAGAACTTCAAAAACAGATAAATACAAGAAACAATGAATCTTCCCGGAAAGGCTAGTTTCCGATAATTACTTTACTGGTTCCTGCACGGTAATTCCGGTTTTCTTTAGCAACAGCCGCGTATTTATTTTGTCGGAAATGGCATTGGTAAAATATTTCTATTTTAACATCATTTTGACTATAAAACTTCTGTTTATAGCGATAGAATGCCATTTAAAATTTATCTATGACATTATGGATTGGAACAGCGATATACTAAAAAACCACTCCTGGACAGGTGCAATAACCAACCTGGAAAGTAAGCAAAAGGCAGCTGAACAAATTGCTGCCAAAGTTGTAAGTGGTGACATCATTGGCGTGGGTTCCGGATCTACTTCTTATCTTGCCTTATTGGCCATTTCCCAAAGAATAAAAAACGAAAGGTTACAGATTCAAGCGATACCAACCTCTGTTGAAATTGCGTTGTCATGCAGCAAGCTAAGTGTACCTGTTACAAGCCTCTATGAACATCGACCTGACTGGTATTTTGATGGTGCTGATGAGGTTGATCCCAACAATTACCTGATTAAGGGACGTGGTGGAGCAATGTTTAAAGAAAAGCTGATGATGTGCGCAAGTCCTCTCAACTATATTATTGTGGATAATAGTAAGCTTGTGGATAAGCTTGGCTCAAAATTTCCCATTCCCGTTGAAGTTTTTCCAACTGCCCTGATGCATGCGGAAGCAAGCCTAAAAGCACTTGGTGCTATTGAAGTCATGCTTAGACCTGCCCAAGGAAAGGATGGTCCTGTAATATCAGAAAACGGCAACCTGATACTTGACGTAAGGTTTGACATTATTGGCAATGACATGGAAAATAAAATTAATTGCATAACGGGCGTCATTGAAAGCGGCCTTTTTCAGAATCAGTCTGTAGAAATAATCGTTGCCTGATAACATCTCCTTAAAAACCCCTACTACTAACCCATCTACAGGTTGAGGATCATATAAACAATGATAATTTCTTAAGCGCCTTGACCGATCTTAATAATTGCCTTTAAGGCAATTTTTTTTTTACTCCATTATGACGTGAAGGAAATAGTAAGATTCCTGAGCAATATTTACCTTCTTTTTTTGCAGCAGTAAGAAGGAGTTTCCGGTATACTTTAATTTAAATAAAATAAATTGTAAGGATTTGTTTGTTCTGTCGACTACGTTAAAAACCATTACTGATAAATAATTATGAAAGATCTACCGAATTTAAAAACCTCTATGAAAGCGGAAATTGAAAAAGTATTAAACAATCAAATCAAGACAGAAGCCCACGCTTCATCCACTTATCTTGCGATGTCTGCCTGGTGTGGTGATAAAGGATATGATGGTAGTGCCGATTTTTTTGCAAAACAAGCCGAAGAAGAGCGAACACATATGTTGAAGCTATTCAAATATTTAAATGACCGTGGCAGTCGGGCGATATCTCCCGAAATCGTGAACATTACAACAGATTTTCAGTCTTTGCGTGGTTTATTTGAAAAAACCCTCCAGATGGAAATGCATGTTACACAATTATTTAACGATATGGCTGAAAAATGTATCGAGCAAAAAGACTTTGTTACATTTCAGTTCATACAATGGTTTTTGGAAGAGCAGGTTCAGGAAGAATATATCGCGAGACGTATTCTTGACTTATTTGATGTTATTGGTGAAGAAGGAAAAGGCTGTTGGGAAATTGACAAACAGGTGCCAAAAGTAAAATACGAAGTTTAGCTATCACACAGATGAAAATAAAAAATAAAACCGGAAATCAATTGGCAATAACATTATTAATAGTGGGAGCCATTTTAATGTTTGCAACACCGGTGCTATTTCCGATACTTAACATTAAAAACCTTAAAAATGTGGGAGAAATAGGTGCTGCATTTTGGGAAATTGCAGCCCCTATTGCTCAACTTGTGGGGCTGATATTGCTTTTTCTTGCTTTTCGTGAGCGCAGAACCGCCAATAACATTGTGCAAATGCAGGTGGATGCGGCTGAGCGAAGGGAAATGCATGCGCGGAGCGTTAAACATCTTCATGAACTGTACACCATCTTAGGAAACAATATCAGCAACTTCAGTTACGAAAGCAAGTTCGAAACCGATGGTGAAGTAAAGATATTGAGTGGCAAAAGAGCGATCCGATGTTTTATAGATGATGTTGAGAACATGAACATTGATCTGCACGATAATCAGCTGTTGCTGCAAAAAGACGGGGTCCGCGAAATATTAAGCATACTGAGGATAGCTGAAAACATTTTTGAAAAGATAAAGGAAGCCAATATTGAAGAAACCGACAGGAATTTCTATTTGAATATTATGAAGCACGAATTGATCTTCAGTATATTCCCTTATACAGACCTCGACGAGTCTGCCAATCTGAAACTGGAGACCTGCGATGAATGCAATGAACCTCACGGCAACTACCCTCCCTTAATTTTTGATAAAATGCAGCTACTGAAAAGACATTTTTTGAGGGAGGAGCTGCCAGCACAATAATCCAGAATATTGGTGATATCCGTAATGGTGGGAATTTCAAATTTTAGACTACCAATAAAATACTTAAATAGAAATACAATGATGAATCTTAATCGGTGCTTTCAAAAGATAATGCCGAAAAATATCGGGAGCCGCTCCATTTTATTTTTACTGCTTTTCTTTTTTGCCTTTGCTAAAAGCGATGCCCAAATTTTGGAGCCCGTAAAATGGACTTCAAGAATTGAAAAAAAAGCGGGAAATAATGCCGTATTGATTTTTGACGGAACAATTGAAAAGGATTGGCACCTTTACTCGCAGTTTACACCAGAAGGCGGACCGCTTGCCTTAGAAATTGTATTTAAAAATATAAAAGGAAATTACGAATTAATAGGGATAGCTAAGGAAGGAAAAACCAGGACGGCTTTTAATGAGGTTTTTGGAGTTGATGAAACTTTCTTTGAAGGTAAGGCACATATCGAACAGGAAATTAAAATCATAAATCCGGACTTAAAGACGGTTGAAGTTAATTTTGATTTCCAGGTCTGTAAAAAAGTGTGCATCAATTCGGATGCAAAATTCTCATTTACTGTTCCGTCGAGTTTTAAGATAACACCCGTTACAGAAACAGTGCAATCAAAATTAGGCGGGGTAAATGCTGTAGGCGATGACACTGAAAACGCATCCATAGCTGCCCAAAAACAACCCGTGCAAACCAATGCTGATGCCGGAGAAACCAAAGGTGATGTACCAGCACCAAATCCTGCCAGAAGCTTGTGGTCAATCTTTTTTATTGCTTTTATTTCCGGCTTCGCCGCGTTGCTGACACCCTGCGTTTTTCCGATGATCCCATTGACGGTAAGTTTTTTTACCAAGCAAAGCAACAACAGGGTTAAAGGAATTCGGAATGTCATTTTTTATGGGCTTTCAATTATTACAATCTATGTACTGTTAGGATTGATTGTGACGAAGATTTTTGGAGCGGATGCATTGAATGCCTTGTCAACGAATGTGTGGTTTAATTTAGTCTTCTTTGTGATATTGATTGTTTTTGCCTCCTCATTTTTAGGCGCATTTGAAATAATGCTTCCGAATTCATGGGCAAATAAAGCGGATCAGCGAGCGGGCAAGGGAGGATTGATTGGAATATTGTTTATGGCATTGGTTTTGGCGATTGTATCGTTTTCGTGTACGGGGCCGATTGTTGGAACTTTATTGGTGGAAGCGGCTTCTAACGGCGGGATTGCTCCTGTCGTAGGAATGCTTGGTTTTTCATCAGCATTGGCCCTGCCATTCATGCTGTTTGCGCTGTTTCCGGGCTGGTTGACCTCATTGCCAAAATCTGGTGGATGGCTTAATACTGTTAAAGTTGTCCTTGGATTTTTAGAATTGGCCTTAGCTTTCAAATTCCTGTCTAATGCTGATTTAGTATTGCAGTTGCATTTTCTCGAAAGGGAAGTTTTTATTGCGATCTGGATTGCCATTTTCGCAGCCCTTACGCTTTATTTATTTGGAAAAATTGCATTGCCGCATGATGGCCTGCTGCCGCATATTTCGGTTGGAAGATTATATTTAGGACTGCTGACGCTTGTATTTACTTTGTATCTGATTCCGGGACTTTGGGGAGCACCATTAAAATTAATCAGTGCTTTTCCGCCGCCGCCTACCTATAGTGAAAGCCCTTTTGGAGTTGGAGGTTCAGTCTCAAGTGCAACTGGAGTATCAACAAACAACCTGCCTGTAGGCGCTGAGTTGGGTCCCCACGGAATTATGGTGTTTCATGACTATGAAGACGGACTGGCTTACGCAAGCGCAATCAATAAACCAATCCTGCTTGATTTTACGGGTTATGCCTGTGTTAACTGCAGGAAAATGGAAAACAATGTCTGGTCAGATCCAGCTGTTTTATCAATCTTAAAGAATGATCTGGTTCTGATTTCCCTTTATGTTGATGATAAACGGGAACTGCCGAAAGAAGCGCAATTTGTAACTCCTGCAGGCGATAAAATAGAAACTGTTGGTGACAAATGGACGGATTTTATGATCTCAAAATACAAAACCAATACACAACCTTTATATGTGGTTATAGACATGAAGGGCAATAACCTGAATGGTTCAAAACCTACAATAAGCTATGTCAGTACCGAAGAATACCTGCAATGGCTTAAGGAAGGCATTTCAAATTTTAAAAGACGTTAGAAATTAAGATGATTTAATGAATCAAGGACTTAAAAATCAATTATAAAAACATTATTATGAACAAAAAAGAACTAAAAAAGTTTCTGATTGAAAACGAAAACCAAACTATTGAAAACACAGAAGAAAAACTGCTGGAGTTTGTAAATGGTACCATGTTGAACAGGAATGATGTTATTGATCAGGATGACCAATCACACCATAGACAAGAAGAAAGGCTAAGAAAAAAATTGGACGAGCAGGTTCATGACCACCACGACCACCTTGAAGCAATTGAAGCATTAAGTTTTGACCCATCTGATGTTGTAGAACCGGGAGCTGTTATAAAAGTGAACAATCGATATTTAGTTATTGCAACTGCCGATGGTAATTTTAAATTTGATGGAAAGGACTTTCTTAGTATTTCGACCAAAGCACCAATATACCAATGTATGATGGGCAAGAAAAAAGGAGATATGTGTAGTTTTAACAACAATGATTTTAAAATTGAAGAGATATACTAATTATGAAAGCAATATATAACGGCGAAATAATTGCCGAAAGCAACGAGACGATTGTTATTGAAGGAAATCACTATTTTCCACCAGGCAGTTTGAAAAAAGATTTTTTCAGAAAAAGCACTACACATTCTACCTGTCCGTGGAAAGGTGCTGCATCTTATAACACGATTGAAGTAAATGGCACGACCAATAAGGATGCGGCCTGGTTTTATCCCAATCCTTCTGATAAAGCGAAGGAAATAAAAGATTATGTAGCCTTTTGGAAAGGAATTGAAATAACTGAATAGGTTGCTATATTTTCCTAAATTAGAAGTAAATTAGAGTCCATAATTAAAACAATGAAAAATAGATTTATTGAAATCAGGAAAAAATCTGAGGATTTGTGTAAGCCTTTACTGATTGAAGATTATTCGCTGCAACCTTCGGAATTTGTTTCGCCGCCAAAATGGCACTTAGCACACACTAATTGGTTTTGGGAAGAATTTATTTTAACAAAATATCTGAAAGGCTATACGGTTTATAATCCTGATTTCTCCTATCTGTTCAACAGTTATTACAATACTGTTGGGGATCGGGTTTTGAGGCCAGAAAGGGGATTAATGACCAGACCATCCGTGGAAGAAGTTTACAAGTATCGAAAGCATGTTACTGATGCGATGGAAACGTTACTTTCCATCAATTTTGATGAAAAACTTTCAGAGCTGGTTGAAATTGGCATTAATCACGAACAGCAACACCAAGAGCTTTTTATATATGATATAAAATATATTTTTGGTAATCAGCCCACTTTCCCGGTTTATGGTGATTCGTATCGATTGACTGATCAAGCTAAAAAGAGTGAATTCATTAAAATCCGCGAAGGTGTTTACACTATTGGCCATCAGGCAGAGGGTTTCAGTTTTGACAATGAACTGGGTGTACATAAAGTGTATCTAAACGAGTTTGAAATCTCCAATCGATTAGTGACAAACGCTGAATTTATAGCGTTCATTGATGATGGTGGATATACCAATTTTAATTTATGGCATGATGAAGGCTGGCATTGGGTGAATAACAATAAAATTGAAGCACCTTTATATTGGCATAAGATTGATGGGGAATGGTTTAAATATGATTTAGACGGATTGCAAAAAGTAAACTTGTCAGAACCCATAAACCATATTAGTTTTTATGAAGCTTTTGCTTTTGCCGAATATAAGGAAATGCGACTGCCAACAGAATTTGAATGGGAAATTGCTTCCGATCAATTTAGTTGGGGACAACTTTGGGAATGGACCAACAGTGCTTACCTGCCTTATCCTAATTTCAAAAAGGCTCCAGGTGCGCTTGGCGAATATAACGGGAAATTTATGGTCAATACAATGGTTTTAAGGGGCGCATCGGTTGCTACGCCCATAAACCACAGTAGAAAAACTTATAGAAATTTTTTCCATCCCAATATGCGCTGGCAATATTGCGGTATTAGACTGGTAAAGCAAAACAAAACTGATTCCGCATTCAATAATCAATAAACAAAAAAGAAAAGACAATGAAAAATATTTTTACAGGTACTTACCTCGAGGCAATGAACATTAAAAGCTTATTGAACAACAATAAAATTGATTCGTTTTTGTTAAATGAAGCGATGTCGAATATTGAGCCAGTTATCACTCCGGGAGGCGTTAATCCTGCAATACTTCAGGTTAGGGCTGAGGACTTTGAAAATGCCACCCAACTCCTTGAGGACTATGAAAAAGGAAACCTGAATTTAGATAAAAAAAGCTAAGATCAGTTATTGACAACTTAGCTTTTGCTAACAGTTATTTTTATTGAACTGGATTAATTCGCCATGTAAGCTTAAAATCAACCATTTTGTGTTTATATAATTTTTAGCATTAAATATTAAAATGAATAAAGAAACTATAATTAAAAAACTAATCGAAGAGGGCTATACGACAGACTTTACTTTAGATAAAGATTGTTTGTACTGTGAGCATACCGAAACAAATTATTTACTTAAATCTTTCAATGTTGACATGGAAATGGACTTTACGGAGAACGGTGTAATTAAAAACATCAGAGCTGTCAGTTCAGTGGAATTTGGTTTAAAAGGATATAACTTATACTAAAATGAAAAAAACAGAATTACATATAAAAAACAAGAACGGAGAAGCTTTGGCTGCTCAGTTAATAACACCAGTAAATGGAAAAATTAACAACATCGCCATCTTTGCACATTGTTTTACCTGTTCGTCGAGCTTTGCTGTCGTCAGGAACATTTCATCGGAACTGACCAGCCAGGGAATCAGTGTGTTAAATTTTGATTTCACCGGACTTGGACACAGTGAGGGAGATTTTAGTGAAACTACTTTTTCCAATAACATTTCTGATATTGTAGCGGTCAACGAATTCCTGACAGAAAATTATATTGCACCAACTATATTAATAGGGCATTCTCTTGGCGGTGCAGCCGTGATTATTGCCGCAAACATGCTGCCCAATATACAGGCAGTGGTTTCAATTGGTGCGCCCTCTTACGTAAAGCATGTGACCAAACTTTTTGGTGGTTTGGAGAACGCCATTGCTGCAAAAGGAGAGGCGACGCTATCCATTGGAGGAAGGCCGTTTAAAATAAAAAAACAATTTATTGATGACCTGGAAGCTCATAATTTAGAGGACGAAGTGAGGTTGCTACACAAGCCCTTATTGCTATTGCATTCCCCTCAGGATTTAATTGTTACTATTGAAAATGCTGCCTCTTTGTACCATAAGGCACATCATCCAAAAAGCTTTGTCAGCCTTGATGGTGCCGATCATTTGATCACCGGTAAAAAAGATGCCTTTTACGTAGCTGAAGTGATTTCCAGTTGGGTAAAACGATATGTGGAGATAAAAAAAGAAGAAAAAGAGATAAAAGAAAAGTAATTCTAAGGTAATAAAAATGAAACAGGAACAAGAGGTGGAAGGTCATAATTATTATTAGAAGATTATTATTTGGAAGATTAGCAAAAGATGGGAATAAAGATG
>JAIEMR010000163.1 GCA_019751935.1 Alphaproteobacteria bacterium | reverse complement strand
GTCTTGGTGCACGATGGCACTTAAAAGATCATTGGGTGTGAAAACAGATAAAATAGCAAGTGCTACCTTGATGCCAACGCCCTGAACGCCTAACAATAAACGAAAACACATGCGTTCATTTTCATCATAAAATGCACAGAGCTGCTGATGATCCTGACGGATAATGTGCTCAATCATTAGTGTGATTTTTTCGCCAATTCTGGGTAATTGAGCTAAGGTTTTGGCAGAAGTGTGAACAAAATAGCCGATTCCATTCACATCAATAATAGCGCCGTCTGATAGAGTAGAGTCTAATATTCCGGTAAGTTTTGAAATCATGCTGTATTCATTTCGATAGGGTATGTTTTAAAAATGACATATCCAACCCAAGATAGACAATACTTAAATTTTCTAGAGAGTTTTAAGAAATTAATATCTCTGATTAAGAGAATATTAAGGAGGCGTATTATAGATTTATATCTAAAGTTTTGTTAAAACTTAGGGAAAATGCATCATGATGAGTAAAAACCATAAAATTAAAAAGTTATTTCACTCATTTTTTTGTCTTATATTATTCTGTTGTCATATTGCCACTTGTGAGGCGTCTGTTGTTGGACACGCTAACGGAAATTTGGCCAATCTCGCATATATAGCTAATCCTCTAGCGGCCGCAAGAGTTCAAATTCGTGCAATAACAAGGCAGCAGCAAATGGTTTTCCATATTCAAGGAGCAGCAGTAGCAGCTGCTGCTCTTCGACCTGTAATACTTGCTAGTCTACAACAAATCTTTAATCCTCCTGCAGGAGGGGGAGCAGGGGGACATATTGTTCTAGGGCATACAAATGTTACAAATTACCAGTCAGGAGCTGTTGGGGGGCAGACAGCTTATCTATTTAATAACGAAGCGCCACAGATTATTGATGCTTATTCAGAACTTAATATTCAATCTAAACAAGGATTGTTTGAAATAGGAAATGGTTCTACTTTTTATCATACAGAACCTAAGGCGCTAAGATATTTACTGCGTTCAATAGACCTACCTGGAGGACGACCCAATGTCACAGATGCGTTGTTAATAACCCGCCGTCCTATGTGCCCATGTTGTGCAAGACTGTTATTAAGTATTTTAAATAATAGAGAGCAGGCAATGCCATTCCCTCAAAATATCATAGTTATGTCTCGCCGCGAGTTTGAAGCTAACTGGAGGCCCGCAATAACAGCAGGAGCGCATGATCCAGCTATTCTTGCGAGCGTTGATAATATTATAGGCACTGCAGCTGTTGGCGCTAATCATCGACCGGAAAATGCTGCACGTAATGAGTTAGCTCTTCTTATTAGATATTAATAAAATATTTTAATATTACTAAGATTAAAAATATGTTAGATGTACCTTACGGTTTTTTATTTGGAGTCAGTATAATGAAGAATATAAAGATAATTCTTTTTTTGTCCCTTGCTTTAATGAATTTTAATGCTTTATCAGCAGCTGAGAAAGAAATCGCTGATTTAGGTGAGTCAATTGCTAAAAAGTTCTTTCATGGAGAAATTAAAAGCTCAGAGATTTTAGATGAGCAATTAGATGAATTTGTAAGTGATATGGAAAATACTGCAAACACGTCCAGCGAGGGTTATATCCAAGAATATATAGATAATTTAGAGGATGAAGGAGCGTTAAACGTTATACGCGCAGTTAAACACGATAGAAGTTATGTAAGGTTAGAAATGAAAAATAAAACAAAATTTAGAAAATATCTTGAAGAGATCTCTAAAACTCTTGAAATATCTAAAAGTGATGAAGAAGATCTCATGGAATAACCCAGTTATAGATGCGTTTACCCTGTGCTTTATCTTAATGTCCTTGACCTTAAGATAAAGCTTGTTTACGATTTTGGAATCATTTGCCCGTCGGAATTTTTGACTCTTCTTTGAAATCTTATAAAACCATACCTTTTTGGAAACAAAAAACCTTAGCTGAAATGAGCAAAGCCGAATGGGAGTCTTTGTGTGATGGCTGTGGTCTTTGTTGTATGGTTAAGCTTCAGGATGAAGATACCGATGAAGTGTTTATAACCAATGTAGGATGTCGTTACTTAGATGTAAAAACGTGCCGGTGCAAAGATTATGAGAACCGGCAAAAAAACGTTAAGGATTGTATCGCGTTAACTCCTGAGAAGGTCGAGACGTTAGATTGGCTTCCAGAAACTTGCGCCTATCGGCTTGTTGATGAAGGCAGGGATCTTTATGACTGGCATTACCTTATTTCAAATGATAAACAAGCTGTCCACAAAGCCGGTATTTCTAAAAAAGGTATGATTGTTCCCGAAGATTACATAGCTAATGTTGAGGAATACGCCTTAGATTGTTTGGATCCAATTTTAGAAGGACCAAAATAATGTCTATTAGAGAAGGGTGGGTTTTATGTGACCAAGGCAAAACTGGAACTTATCGTCAATGCCTTGCTTTGGCTAATATTATAGAATCTGTGTATTCGATTCCGTTTATCCATAAAGAAATTTCATTAAAGGGATTTTGGCGTTATTTACCGCCGCACTTTGCACGCTTTCAAACAAAGCCAGAGCTTTTGCAAAAAGACGCATCTTCTTTGAAGCCGCCGTACCCTTTTGTCATTGTTGCAGCTGGCCGTCAGGCAGTAACCGCAGCGATGGCTTTTAGAGGGCATTCATTTATCATAGTGCTTCAAAATCCGCATATCAACTCTTCGTATTTCGATCTTGTTATTTCCCCTCTTCATGATGAGGTAAAAGGAGATAATGTTTTTTCAACATTAGGGGCTCTTCATCCTATAAGGCCAGAAACGCTTTTAGAACTCCGTCAAAATCCAGAAGTTTTAAAAAAGTATCAGTCCTATTCAGAAAAGCGCATTACAGTTTTGGTCGGCGGAGATAATAAATATTATCGCTACACAGCAGAGTTTATGGAGTCTCTTGTTGCTCGCCTAAAGTACATGATAACCGAGCATCCTGTCTATAAAGGGGGAAGTTTACTCATAACACCTTCAAGGCGCACAAGGCCTGAGTTAGTTGTAATGTTGCAAGAGGGGTTAAAAGGCCTTTCATGTCAAATTTGGGACGGAAAAGGAGATAATCCTTACCTTGAATACCTTGCCTTAGCAGATGCATTGGTTGTAACGGGTGATTCCATTAGTATGATGTCAGAGGCATGTTTGATGGGAAAGCCCGCGTACATTGCCGAGGTTCCCATTAAAAATAAGCGTTTCAAAAAATTCAGGCAAAGTTTATATGATAACAAACATGCTCAGTGCTTTTTTGATGAGCTTGCGGTTGAGGGTTTTAAGTCTCTTGATGAGTTAAAAAGAATGCAAGAGATTGTGATTAAAAAGCTAAAGACGGTATTTAAGTGAATTTAGATTTAATACGCTATCAACTTTTTAATCTCAAATTAGTGTTAACACAAAAAATTAAAGCTATTTCTTTGCAAGATTGGTGATTTGAATTTCCTTTTTTTCTTGCTGACGCTTCCACATGGCTGTGTAAACTCCGTTTTCTTTGAGAAGAGTTTGATGATCTCCTCTTTCTACAATTTTTCCTTTTTCAAGGACAATAATTTGATCAGCATCAATAATCGTTGAAAGGCGATGCGCGATAATTAAAGTGGTTTTGTTTTTTGAGATTTCACGTAAATTTTGCTGAATTTCTTTTTCGGTTCTGGTGTCAAGGGCTGAGGTTGCCTCATCAAACAAAAAGATTTTTGGGCGTTTTAAAAGCGTACGGGCAATGGCAACACGTTGTTTTTCACCGCCCGATAATTTTAATCCTCTCTCCCCAACTCTTGTATTATATCCTTCTGGTAAGGACTCAATAAAATCATGAATTCTGGCCTGCTTTGCTGCATCAATCATCTCTGCTTTTGTTGCATCTATGCGTCCATACAGAATGTTATAGCCAATGGTGTCATTAAACAGAACAGTATCTTGAGGGACAATACCGATAGCACGGCGAAGGCTTTGTTGAGTGACAGATCTTATATCTTGGCCATCAATTAAAACTACACCTCTTGAAACGTCATAAAATCTGAATAAAAGACGCGATATTGTTGATTTCCCAGCGCCGCTTGCTCCTACAATGGCGAGGGTTCTTCCAGATGGAATCGTAAAGGAGATCTCTTTTAAAATAGAGCGATTTTCTTGATATGAAAATGATACATTCTCAAAGCGAATTTCACCCTTAATGATCTTAATAGGCTGTGCGCTAGCAAGGTCTTTAATTTCCTCTGGTTCTTCCATAACCGAGAACATCGATTCTAAATTCACCAGAGCGAGTTTAATTTCACGATACGCAAAACCCAAGTTAAAAAGAGGGATATATAATTGAATGAGAAAGGTATTTACAGCAACAAGATCACCCACGGTCATTGTTTTTTGGATAACTTGCTGAGAGGCTAAAGTCATGACGGCAATGAGTCCAACCGAGATTATAAGAACTTGACCTATGTTTAGGTAGGAAAGGCTAATTTTGCTTTGAACGGCAGCCTTTTCATAAAGCCTTAAGGACTGATCAAAACGCTCTTTTTCATGATCTTCGTTATTAAAATATTTAACTGTTTCGTAATTTAAAAGGCTATCAATAGCTTTGGTTTGTGACTCTGAGTCATTTTCGTTCATTTTACGGACATAACTCGTGCGCCATTCAGAAAGTTTAAGGGTGAAAACAATGTAAGTTACCATTGTCAAAAGAGTTATAATTGCAAAATATGCGTCGTACATAATCCACAAAAATATACTCACCAAAATGATTTCAGCAACAATAGGAAGAATGTTGAATGATAAAAACGTCAAGAGTGTTTCAATCGATTTTGTTCCGCGTTCAATAGCACGTGTTAAACCGCCAGTCTGACGTTCAAGATGAAAGCGTAAACTTAAATGATGAAGATGGTCAAAAATTTTTAATCCAACTTGCCTTAAGGAACGCTGGGCTACCTTTGCAAATGTGGCATCTCTAATTTCGGAAAATGCTGAGGAAACAAGACGCATAAATCCATATAAAATCATTAATCCAATTGGAACTTTAATATTTGTTGGATTATTTAAAAAATCAATTGCATATTTAAAAATAATAGGCACATACAATACTGAGACTTTCGAAAGGACGAGAGCACTTAGGGCCAAAATCAGGCGAAGTTTGGCGTCAGGCATATTGTCTGGCCAAAGGTAAGGCCAAAGCTTTTTGAAAGTAGTGAATTTTGGTGAAGATATCATCGTTATTGCTTTTGTGTCTTCTATAGAAAAGAATGGAATATAATACCAAAATTTGGTATAGACATCTTAACACTCAGAAAAGGTTTTATCCATGGCAATTGGGTTTAGACCCCGAATTTTAAGTGAGAAAGCACCCCCTAGGCGTCGTCATATTTATGAGGGCAGCTCAAAGGTTCTATTTGAAGGGCCTGAGCCTGGGACGTATGTTCTCTACTTTAAAGATAATCATCACAAAAATAACGAACTTTCCGTAACAGGCAAGGGAGTGATTAATAATCGCTTGTCTGAATTGTTGATGCTTCGTTTGAGTGAGATTGGGATTGAAACGCATTTTATCAGGCGTTTAAATATGCGCGAGCAATTGGTCCGTGCAACAGAAGTTTTACCCTTTGATGTTGTTATGCATAACGTTGCAACGGGTGACTTTGCAAAGAGACTAGGTCTTGATGAAGGCATGATGCTTCCAGAGCCTATCCCTGAGCTTCATGTTCGCACCAAAGGGCTTCTTGATTCAGTGATTTCGACGCGTCATATCACAAGCCTTGGTTGGGCAGATGCAGACGAAGTCGAAACGCTTTTAAATACGACTCAACGGATTAATGACTTTTTGTGTGGGCAATTCTTAGCTTTAGGCGTAAGACTCATGCGGTATTCATTGTCTTTTGGTCGTGTTTATCTTTCTGACTTTATGGGGGATACTCAGATTATTTTAATTGATGAGATTACACCCGATAATTGTCATCTTTTGGATCTTAAAACAGGAGAAAGATTGGACCTGAATAAGGATTCAGAGGAAGGTATTTATGATGAGCAAAAAGCAGCGAAGGTTTACCAAGAAATTGCTAAGCGTTTTGGATTGCTGGATGCTGGTGGGCCTCCTGATTTAACGATTAGTTCCCTCAGTTAAGAAGAGTATTTGTTTATGCCTATGCCAATCCATGAAATTGAATCACTTTTGTGTGAATCCTTTCCAGACGCTAAAATTGATATAAAGGATCTTGCTGGAGATAATGATCATTTCCAGGCAACAATCATTTCTAAAGAGTTTTTAGGAAAAACACGCATTCAGCAGCATCAAATGGTTTACGGGGCATTGCAAGGTAAGATGGGCTCAGAGCTTCACGCTCTTGCCTTAAAAACCGGAATTCCCTTAGAAGATTGAAAGGAAAAAATAAATGGAGTCAGTTCAAGATCGCATCAAAAATGATGTAACGGCCAATCAGGTTGTTCTTTACATGAAGGGAACAAGTCAAATTCCACAATGTGGTTTTTCAGCGGTAGTTGTACAGATTCTAAATACATTAGGTCTTCATTTTAAAGATGTTAATGTTTTAGAAGATATGGAAGTTCGTCAAGCTATTAAAGATTACAGTAATTGGCCTACAATTCCCCAACTTTATATTATGGGTGAGTTTGTTGGTGGGTGTGATATTGTGCGCGAAATGTATCAGTCCGGTGAACTACAAGAATTATTAAAGGAAAAAGGTATCCTTTCTAAATAGTGCATATTTCATATGATTCCTTGCAAGAAATTGTATCTCATTTTCAAAAAATCGGCATTGAAAATCCGTGGAGAGAAGTTAGACTTTTAGTCTCTTATGTTACGGGTAAAAGTTATGAACAGGTTTTTTTTGAAAAAGAATTTTTATTAAACCCTGACCAACGTGTTGAATTTGAAAAGCTCGTAATAAGAAGAGCTAATCATGAGCCTCTTTCTAAGATTATCGGTTATAGAGAATTCTGGGGCCTGAATTTTAAAGTAACCAAAGATACCCTTGACCCGCGTCCTGACACCGAAATTTTGATAGAAGCTGTTTTAAAAGAGCTTTGTAATAAAGAAGCTCCCTTAAACTGCCTTGATCTTGGTACGGGAACCGGATGTTTGCTTTTAAGTATTTTATCTGAATACCAAAATGCTACAGGAGTGGGGGTTGATATAAGTGAAGAGGCCCTCAAGATCGCAAAGGAAAATGTAGCTAGTTTAGGATTTACTGATCGTTCAACTTTTTGTCTTTCGAATTGGGCGGAAAACGTTCAAGGGGTATACGATCTTATTATTAGCAATCCCCCATACATTGGACGTGATGAGCCTTTAGAAAAAAATGTAAAAGATTTTGACCCTCCCTTGGCACTTTACGCAGGTAAAAATGGGATTGAGGCTTACCAGATACTATTTTCGCAAATTGGCAGATTGTGTCACCCTAAAACAAAAATCTTTATGGAAATAGGGAAGGGGCAAAGGAAATCAGTAGCCTTGATTGCAAAAGAAAATGGATTTATCTTACAAAATGTTTATAAAGACCTTGCTGGTATTGAAAGGGTTTTAAGCTTTGAGATTCTCAAGTAAAACTGATCAATTACCAACAAAAGAGGTTTTTACTCAAAACCTAACCCACGAATTACATCAAGAAATCACTCACATTTTGGCAAAATATTTTGATGAAGAGGTGAGTATTGAATCAATTGTACCCATAAGCGAACCCAATAGAAGAAACCTTGTTCAAAGAATTACGATTCATTTGCTAGTAAGTAAAATCCAAAAAAGTATCATTTTTAAACAAGCTCATCCTGAAAAATCAAAAGGAACAGAGTGTAATCAGTTTTCGCGCTTTGCAAGGGATTGGGCAGGATTAGAGTTTTTAAGCTGCTTGAAATCAGAATCACCTTCTGCCCCTCAGTTTTATGGCGGCAGCATAAAAAATCATTTTGTTCTTTTTGAGGATTTTGGTGAAAAGCATATTAGCTTGGTTGATTCATTAACGGGCAATGATAAAAATTACGCAATAGCAGCACTACAAAGGTTTATGAAACGGCTGGGGCAGTTTCATAGTGATTCTTATGAAAACATACAAATTTATCAAAAAATATTAGATGGGTTAATAGCAGGTGCACCTCCTGAGATAGATAGCAGACAAAATAATTTCACCGATGTTGAGTCTGTTTTTAAGAAAATTAATATTCCTTATACATCAGAGTTTCAAGCAGAGATGGATATGGTTTTGAAAACAAACCTGGATTCAAGCCCTTTTCTATCATTTATTCATGGGGATATTTGCCCAGATAATGTGTTTGATGACAGTGACAAAAATGAACTGCGTTTAATTGATTTTGAATGGGGATTCATAAGAAGCGCTCTTTTAGATGGAACGTACCTTAGAATGAATATGCCAACTTGTTGGTGCTCAAAAGCAATCCCTGAGGATTTAATTGATTCTCTGGAAGAGATTTATAGGCAAGAGCTAATGAACAAGATTCCTGCAGCAAGAAATGAAGAGAGCTATAGGGAGGCTTACGTACTTGCGTGTGGATTCTGGGCTATTAAAGCGATTTTATTAATCGAAGATGTTCTTGATAAAGAAGATATATGGGGGTCTGGACCAGTCTCTGATAAATCACTTTGGAATCCAGATGAAAATTTTGTACGCCCTAGGATTTTATCGCGCTTTGAAACTTTTATGCAAATTTCAAAACAATCAGACAAATTACCTCAACTGAAAATAGCAATCTGGCAGATCTTAGATATTTTAAAAGAAAAATGGCCAGATACAAAACCGTTGGAGTTGTATCCGGCATTTCGCACTAAACTTTAAAAGCCTTTTCTGAAAAAAGGTCTCTTTAAAATCATCTTTAAGTCACTGGCGTTGTGCCTTGGCGGTTAGCAGGGTGATCTGGAATATCATTTTGCTTGCTTCCTTCAGGCGCTGATTTATCTTTGCCGCCTGGCGCTGCTTCTGGTTTGCTAGGAGCAAGAGGAGTTTGAGTCGAAGCACCTTCTTTTTTTGATTGTTGATCCTCTTTTGGTTTGCTTTGATCAAGTTCATCTTCTAGCTTAATTGTGAAATAATGAGGTTCTTCATTTCTCATCACAAGCAGTAGAATATTCTTACGTTTTGCTTTCTTTGCAGCTTCAACATTCTCAGTCAGATCTTTTGTAGTTAGAATTTCTTTTTGGTTAACCTCAACAATAATATCACCAGGGCGCATACGAGCATCAAGAGCTGGACTGGTATTGGAAATATTAGTTACAAGCACACCCTTCATATCTTTTTGCTTTGATTTTTCTTTAATATCGTTTGGAATTGGCGTGACCTTCATGCCCAAAACTTCAATGGTTTGTTCTGGCGAGATAGGGGACTTTTTATCGCCCATTTCAAGTTTACCTTTTTGAAGAGCATCTTCGAATTCACCAACTGTAATATCCAAGGTAATTTCTTCGCCCTTGCGCCATACTTTGACTTTGCAAGTCTTTCCAATCGTTGTTTCACCAACAAGCCTTGATAGACGATTATTTTCACTAATTTGCTTACCATCGAATTCAAGGATGACGTCCCCACTTAAGATGCCAGCTTTTTGTGCTGGACCATCTGGTGTTACACTTCCGACAATGGCGCCCTTAACTTTTAATCCTAGGCTTTCTGCCATGTCATCCGTTAAGTGTTGAATGCGCACACCAAGCCAACCACGTTTCGTGCGACCAAATTCAATTAATTGATCAATTGTTTTTTGTGCAACGCCAGATGGGATTGCAAATCCAATTCCTACGTTACCACCGCTCAGCGAGAAGATGGCTGTATTGATACCAATGACCTTACCTTCCATGTTTAAGAGGCATCCACCAGAGTTCCCCATGTTAATTTGGGCGCTGTGTTGGATAAAGTCATCAACATAGTCGCTAACCTGGTTTTTAGTTGGAATCGCAAGTTCGCGTCCCTTGGTGGAAATAATACCAGCTGTTACTGTGCTACCTAAACCAAACGGATTTCCAATAGCAAGGACCCATTCTCCCACCTTTGAAATATCCGAATTACCCCATTGTAGGGCAGGTAGGGTTCTTTTGTTCTCAGGAAGATTTTCTGTATTAACCTTTAAAACAGCTAGATCAGTTCGGTCATCATAAGCATGGACGGTTGCTTCTAATTCAGTTTTATCATTCAAGAAAATACTAATTTTCTTTGCATCAGCAATGACATGATAGTTTGTCACAATGTATGCTTTTTGTGCATCAGAGCGAATAATGAACCCAGAACCCAATGATTGAACTTTTCTCGGGCGTTCCATTTGGTCAAAAAAGTCTTTGAAAAATTCCTCAAAGGGAGACCCCGGTGCAAATTGTGGTGAATCTCCGCCCTTACTTTTTGGATCCAAAACTTGAGTGGTAGCCACGTTTACAACGGCAGGTAAGGTTGCTTCTGCTATTGAAGAAAACCCCTTGGAAAGATCAAAAACGACTCCTGGAACTGCAACTGTGCTCCCCAACGCTGATTGAGTTTGAATAGGTTGGCAAAGAATAGGCTTATTACTGTCAGAAATCGCTATAGTTGGCGAGGCATCGTTACTAGGAGTTGCTTGGACAACAACAGCATCTTTTTGTTGTTTCGCTGCATTTGCATGTACCACAGGAGCTGACGCTAGACTAAGGCACAAAAGAGAAGTTTTTATAATAGAACTTAATTTCATATTTTTGGACTGCATAACTGATGACTCCATATTAATGGGCTAAGTGTTTTGGTGGGGTTGAGAAAAAATGAAAAAGAGGACTGTCTGCAGAAAGGACAACAGAGGTATCTTCCCTCATGGATTCCTTATACATTTCCATCGTGCGATAGAAACTGTAAAACTCTGGAGATTTACCAAAAGCTTCTGTTGCAATTTTCGTTGCACTAGCATCACCTTCACCGCGTGTTATTTGCGCTGTTTTTTGTGCTTGTGCAAGTAAAATTGTTCTTTCTTTTTCAGCTCTCGATTTAATACCTTGGGCAATTTCGGCACCTTTCGCACGATTCTCTTTTGCAAAACGATCAAGCTCTGAATTCATACGGGCAAAAACAGCATTTCTGTTTTCAGTTGGCAGCTCTGTTTTTATAATGCGAACATCTATAATTGTAAGTCCCAAAGGTTTGGCCATATTTCGAACTTCTTCTTCAATTTGCCTCATGATTGCCGATCTTTCAGCGCTCAGCATAGTTCTAAGCGGGATCTTACCAAGAACGTTACGCACTGAACTGCTGATCAATGTTTCTAGACGCATTTGCGCCCCTGATTCAGCAGAAGGTTTTACTGTTCTAAAGAATAATAAAGGATCTGTGATGCTATACCTTGTATAGGTATCAACAACAAGACGTTTTTGATCTTCAGTTGTGATGTGAACGGGCGGAAGATCATAATCTAAAACACGCTTTTCATAAAAAATGACTTCTTCTATAAAAGGCAATTTGAATTTAAGACCAGGTGTGGTGTGAACTTTTTTTGCTTCTCCAAAAAGAAGAACAATGGCTTGCCTCGTTTGATCAACAATAAATACACTTGATCCAAATAAAACAGCAATTACAACTGCACAAGCTAATGCTAAGAAGGAAAATTTAGAGGTCATGGTTGTGACTCCCCTTTACTTTGGGGGTTGTTTTTATCATCACGTTGAAGATTGAGATATGGGACGATGCCATGGCTTGTTTTTCCATCCACAATTGTTTTTTGAGCATTTTTTAGAACTTGCTGCATTGTATCTAAGTAGAGCCGTTTTTGGGCAACTTCTGGGTGTAAGTTGTAAGCGGTTAATGCAACGCTAAATCTTGCAGCTTCTCCCTCAGCAATAGCAACAACTTGTTGTTGATAGGCTTCGGCATCTTGAATGATTTTCTCAGCCTCGCCTCGAGCTCTTGGTAGGATGTCGTTGCGATAAGCTTCTGCTTCGTTTCTTAGGCGATCTGCATCCACCAGAGAAGCCTGCATATCGTTAAAAGCCTGAATGACCTGGACAGGTGGTTCTACACGTTGAAGTTGGATGCTGACAATTTGCACACCCATCTTATACATATCCAAAATCTTTTGGAGTAATTCTTGGGCTTGCGTTCCGATGTTCTCTCTTCCCGCAGTTAATGCTTGACGGGCAGGGGTTTGACCTAAAATTTCACGAATTGCGCTTTCAGCTGCAACTTTAATCGTTCCTTCTGGATCGCGTACAGTAAATATAAAATCCGCAACATCTTTGATTTTCCACAAAACAGTGTAGTTTGTGTGGATCATGTTTTCATCACCAGTGAGGATTAAAGTTTGCTCTAATGCCTCCTGTGAGGATTTGCTTGCATCTTCTCTAAGTCCACCATCAATCTTATTAAGGACAGCTATTTTGACTCTAATTTCATTCTCGATTGGATTTGGCAAGCGATAGTGAAGACCAGGTTGGGCAATACGTACCATTTCACCAAAACGCAAAATGACTGCGACTTCTCCTCCATCATCTTGAACTTTATAAATACCCGTGCTTAACCAGAGTAATACCCCAATCAAAACAAAAGTCATAATGCCAAATTTTGGGGAAAAAGAAGGAAGAGAAGGGCCTCCCTTATTGTTTCCACCATTACCACCTGATTTTTTTCGTTTTAAAGAATCTTGGAATTTTTCAATAAGATCATCTATTGGGTTGCCGCCCCCTGAATAACGATCTTGGTAGTTATTTTTCTCTTTTCCAAGCGAACTTTTCCCTTTATGGAGTTGAAAAGGTTCCTTGGGGCCTGAAGATTTTTCTGGTTTTGAAGGTGTATTGTCTGACCAGGGATCTTCGGGGGTATCATCACTATTCTGAAACATAGAAATTCGAAAACCTTGAGTAATTATATTTTTAACTGTAATCCTAATGACTATAGCTTATGGCATAGAAGACCTCAATAGCAATGGGGCAAAGGAGCTCTGTTTGAAAGAAGAAAAAATTAAAATTATCCTAAAAAGCATATTTTACCCTGGGCAAACAGGAAATATCGTGGATAAAGGGTTGATTTCTGGTTTGGCGATTAAGGATTTTGAAGCGTATATCTCTATAGAGCCTTCTGATTTAAGTGCGGATCAGCTGATTGAGCTAAAAAAGGAAATTGAGAAAACACTCCTTTGTTCAAAACAAGTTAAGTCGGTTCATATTTCTGTAACTCAGCATTTAAAAACTAAAGAGCCTAAGGCTTCTTCTCGTATACCAGGCGTTTCTTATATTGTGGCTATTGCGTCCGGCAAAGGCGGGGTTGGTAAATCAACAACAGCTGTAAATCTTGCAATCGCATTGAGCCAATTGGGATATAAAGTTGGCTTGTTGGACGCAGATGTTTACGGACCCTCGATCCCAAAGATGCTCAATTTGAAAAATAAACCAAGCGTGACAGAGGATAAAAAATTAATTCCTCTAAAAGCCTATGGGATTAGTTGTATGTCTCTTGGCCTTATGGTGCCAGAAGGATCCCCTTTAATTTGGCGAGGGCCAATGGTTCAGGGTGCCTTGCAGCAAATGTTATACGATGTGGCTTGGACTTATCATGAAGGAGCTTTAGACATCTTGTTAATTGATATGCCGCCAGGAACAGGGGATGCTCATTTAACAATTGCTCAAAAAGCCGAATTAAATGGCGCTGTGATTGTGTCAACGCCTCAAGACATTGCCTTGATTGATGCTAGAAAAGGGCTTCATATGTTTGAAAAGGTTGCTGTTCCTATTTTGGGAATCATAGAAAATATGAGCCAGTTTTGCTGCCCTAAATGCGGGGAAATTAGTGAAATCTTTGGTCATGGCGGCGCCCGCTTGGAGGCTGAAAAACTGAAAGTTCCCTTTTTAGGTGAAATTCCAATTGAACTTCTTATAAGACTGGGGGGTGATGAGGGCACACCAGTAACCGCAAGATCCCCGGATTCTCCTGTTAGTGAACAATACCGAGAAATTGCTAAGAGAATTTATTATGGATTAGAAAGATCAGTGCAAAAGGCACCTGTTATAAGGACGAAGTATTAACGGCCAAAAGGTGATGATTTGAGAAAAATCTTTCAGGTAAATATTAACTTGCATTAATTTTATATTTACTTATATACGTGTGTATAACGCTAAAAACCAATAAACTATAAATTGTTGTTTGTTCTAATAGATTTATAGAAAATTGATAAATAGAAAAGATTCTAAAAATGAAAATACATACAAAAAAACTTGCCATTTTACTTGCAACCACATGCTTAAATACAGTGTATGCTATGGATTTCACTGATACAGCTGGCTCAACTCCAGTGGTTTCTGGAGGGAGCAGTGGCGGTTATAGTTCGGCTTGGGCTGCTCAAGAACAAATACTTGTGCGCCTGGTAGAGATAGACTTTGCGGGACAAGCCATTGTTGAGAGAGCCCGTACTGCTGATGTGGAAAATTATGAAAGTAACAGTGGCGCATTGATCGCAGATATTTATACAATCCCAGACATATCAACAAGAAATTTGATCCTTGGCTATCACAATGCAAAAGTAAGGCTTTGCTTTAAAATGGAAAATGCTAGGATAAAAGAAGGTACACATGAAGAATCTGAGGCAAACTCCCAACTAGCAGAAGCTGAAAGGTATTTAGCGAGCATTGACCATCAATTGAACCTTCTTGTAACAAATGGTGGGAGCCTGGAAGTGCTTGTTCATAAGGTTTCAGTTTCTCAAGATGAGGCAGGGCGCGGCCTGCTAGAAACAGCTTTTAATAGTGATAGATTTGATGTAGAAGTTGGCACAAGAACAAACACTTTTGATAGTGAAGCATTTAGAAAAGTTAAAGAGCATGAAGAGGCTATTCCATACCAGGAAATTCACGAAGTTGAGGGATTAGCTTCTGTAACATCTATTCCGAGCGCCCAACTTAAACGTATGTATACATTTCTAGATTTTTTCAACCCTAGTTTTAATCCTTTTACCGGTCAAACTAACTCATCAGAAACGGGTATATTTGAAATCATGGATGCACTTCGTCACTTTCATGGAGGTTCTTTGGTGAGAGAATTGCAAGAACTGTCCAGAAGGATTCATGAAAAAGCCAAAAATATTCGCGGCCCAGCCGCAGGTGTTATATTACTTGAATCCATTGATACAGTCGCTATGGCTATTGATAATCTTCTCATATTGTTGAATGAAGATTCTCCTTTTGCCAAGGCCTTTAGGCAGGATATTGAAAAAGTAATGTCGTCTTTTGCTCCTCTACAAAGTTTATGTTCTGATTATGTGGGGGCTCTTGGTATTCAAGATAAAGCTTTTTCTGTGCCTGAGGATGTTAGCCAAGTGACTTTCGCTCTTGAAAGGGTTCGTATTCCTGATATTTCTAAGACAATACGTCATTTGGAAAAGATTTCCTCTATTCTCAATTCAAAACGCGGCACAGAAAACCCATTCCAATCACATATTAATAAATTAGGCAAATTTATTGGGGATGATCAAGCGTTTCTTGGATCTTTAGAAACACATGACCTAAGCTCCATTGCAGCAGCGGTTGAGGCTGACAATAGAAGGGTTACAGCTGAGTTGCCAGTGGCAAGAGCCTTGGTCAAAGAGAATGCTGAGAAAGTACAAAGAAGAAAAGAAGAATTAGAGAAGAGTCCAAATCCTCATGACTCACAACTCAGTGATCTAGAACCCGAACTTCGTACAGCAGAAGGAAAAGTTAGGGAGTTGGAAGGACGCTTAGTAAGCAACCCGAGATGGATTGATGCTGTAAGAGCATCATTTGAAGCGCGAGATAATTTCCGAGGATTTCATGCCGCCTTTATGAATCAATACCATGCTTTACAAACACCAACAGTTTGGGAATCTGTTCCATTTGAGGAATTAGGGGCTTTCAGGCAAAGCCTGACAAACTTAAATATGTTGGTGAATGAATTGCAAGAGTTTTATAAAGAAGCCCATTACGAGGTAGTAAAAGTTGCAGCAAAGTCTGGAAGAGTTCTTGATCTGCGTCATGCCCCCTCTCTGGTTGTAGATAGGGAAGCAGGTTATAAAGAAGTTTTGTTTCCTCCAGCGCCACCTTTAGCACTTATGGATAGAAGTTCACATGCAGGATCTGGAAGTGAGCCTGGTTTCTTGGCGCCACTTGGTTTGAAGATTCTTGAAGATGGCTCGGGTATGTCAAACTACCTGAGGCATCTTGTGGATGTAGAGATGATTGCTGAGAAAACGAGGAGAGAGTTAGGAAGTTTAGCAAAATAGAGGAAATAGAGTTGTAGTAACGTGAATTTGGGATTAAAAATTGGATAGAACCGTCACAAAGACTAATGTGTTTATGACGCAAGCATGGATCCTGTGGTCATGCCACAGGAAAACTGTATTTTTTTACTAAATGCATACTAGTTTTCCTATGGCAAGCAAAGCGCGACCAGAGGATCCATCTAGCAATTTACCCGTTTTTAATCCTGAATTCTCGTTAATATCAAATCCTTTTTAAATAGCGCTTAAAGTCCTGTTAAGGAATCAACGTCGTAACTTGACCGGGAAATAAAAAACTTATACATCCCCCCCAAAGGCACATAGCTTTAGCGCTATTGTTTGCCGCTGGCATTCCATCAATAGTAACTGTCGGGCATGGCGGCACCCAAGGTGCAAATGTCATAGGGATACATGGTGCAACTTGTACAGCTCCTAATGTGGCGGCCATGATTGCAATAACCATGGGGTTCGCTTTGCTTTGACACATAATAAAAGGAAGTATGTTTAAAAAAGGCATATGATCCATTATTGTTGCGGCTGGCATAATAAAGGTTATATCTCTGTGCATTGGAATTGTGATGAAAGGCATTGGCGCCATACCAAAAGTGCACCTTGTCAACGCTAATCCCGTTGCTTGCATTCCCATAATCTATCTCCTTTCTATGCCGCTTATCGGTTATGTGCTGTTATACAATTTCACCTGATGGCTTGAAGCTTGTTGGATAAACCATGGCTCTTCCTTTATGATCATAGGTTGTTGTTTGAAGAGGTTTTCCATCAGGGTAGAAGAATTTATCTTCTTTAACGAGATGACCTTTTTCATAATGGCAAATTCGGCAAATTCCTCCTCCTTGGCTTTTTGGGAAAAAAGTCGTCGAAGGGCCTTCTAGATATCCTTTTTTATAATAGGAAACTTGGGATTGATCACCATATTCATCATATGAAATAAACATTCCTTCAAGCTGGTCATTTAAAAGATTAGCGTCGAATCTTTTAACATTATTTTGTGAATACCCTGTCATGGGGCCTGATTTTTTATTGTCTTTGTAATGAAGGGTGGTTTCGATGTTGCCATCAGAGTAATATTGTGTGGCAGGACCCTCTAGTTTGTCATCTACAAAAGTGACTCGCACAAGAAGTTCACCATCTTCACCATAGGTTAAAGCTTCGCCATTTTTTTTGCCGTTTTTAAAGTTGACCAGCATTTTCCCATCTTCGTAATGGAACTCATACAAACCGTTAGTAGGAAGTCCTGTAACTTTTTTTCCATCTTTTAGTACATAAGATTCTTTTTCGTCTTCTAGGCGTTCTTTTTCATCTTCTAGGCGTTCTTTTTCGTCTTCTTCCTTGTCTTTTCTATCCTCTTCTTCATCCGCTAAACGTTCTTTTTCATCCTCTTCATTTTCAGCGTCTTCTGCAGCTTTCTCAGCAGCTGCTTCTTCCTCTTCTGCTTTTCTTTCAGCTTCCTCTTGCGCTTTTTCATGTTCTTCGCTCAGCTGGGAGGGCGCAGTAGTTTCCTTATCTTTATTTGCATTTTCTACTGTTGGATCATTAGTGGTTGAAGCACTCATTATTTTTCTCTTATTTATCAGTTAATTTTGGTTAAAACGCCCTTAACCATGCACATAACGCCACCTTGGTATTGGCCCATTAGACCTCCTTTTGCTTGAAGCATTAGCCCACCTTTTAATTGGAGCATCAGTCCACCTTGAATTTTCATCATTAATCCCGCTTTGTTATCCATCATCAATCCTGCTTTGTTTTGCATCTGTAACCCAGCTTTGTTTTGCATCTGTAACCCAGCTTTGTTTTGCATCTGTAACCCAGCTTTACTTTGCATCTGTAACCCAGCTTTACTTTGGATTTCCATGCCTGCTTTGTTTTGAATTTTCATGCCAGCTTTGCTTTGGATTTCCATTCCTGCTTTGTTTTGAATTTTCATGCCAGCTTTGCTTTGGATTTCCATTCCTGCTTTGTTTTGAATTTTCATACCGGCTTTGCTTTGGATTTCCGTCCCTGCTTTGTTTTTGATTGCCACACCGGCTTTGCTTTCAATATTAGTTCCTGCTTTGTTTTTGATTGCCACACCGGCTTTGCTTTCAATATTCAGACCGGCTTTATTTTTAATGTCCGTTCCTGCCTTGCTTTGAATCATTTTTCCAGCTGTTACTTTTATGTCAACGCCAGCTTTAAGTTCTATGTTTTTAAGGGCTTTAAAAGTGATGTTTTTGGTGCTCTCTACCTTGATATCACCATTAACTTTGATTTTCATGTCTCCCTTATCTAGGGTAATGCTGTAATTTCCCGAAGTAATTTGTACAGAGTAATTACCTTTTACGATCTTTATTTTTTTGTCACCGTTGTCTATATGCAGAGAATGAGTTGTCCCGCCTCCCGAAAGCGTTACGTATTTGCTACCTTTTTTAATAAGCAACGTGTCATTAGATTTATTAATTTTCTCATCTCTTGAATTTTCAATGACCGTGACTACATCTTTTTCTGCGTGAGTATAAATTTCTTCTGATCCGGCTTTATCTTCAAACCTGAGTTCATTAAAACCAGATGCATGCTTTGATGAATTTGTCTTGAATGTGCTTTTTGTAGGACTGGAAGTCGTATATCCTGGCGGCGTGTTTTTTCCATTATAGACGCAGCCAATTACAAGCGGTCTGTCAGGATCTCCTTCAATAAATGTTACGACCACTTCCATACCAATACGAGGGGTGACAAGTCCTCCCCATCCGCCTCCTGCCCAATTTTGCGCGACTCTTACCCAGCAAGAACTATTCTCATTGAGTCCATTTCTAATATCCCAATGAAAATGTATTTTAATTCGCCCAAGTTTATCACAGAAAACCTCTTCTCCACCTGGCCCAGTAACAATTGCTGTTTGATTACTGTAAATCCTTTTTTTCTTTGTGATGCGAGGCGCTCTAAAGGGTGTAGTCATTGGAAAAGCTAAAAATTCGTTTTCGTATATCCTAGCTAAAGAAGGAGTGCTTTTAGCGTTATGCTCTTCATTGGAAATATCTTCAGATAATGTTTTTTGATAAATTAAATGCTTAACCCGATAAAGCATATATTCTTGATTAAAATCGTCTCTGGGATGTTTTTGAAGGTTAAAGGTCTTGCCAGCCGAAAAATCAACAACAGTGCCTTTGCCATTTGCCAAGGTCTGAGCCCATTCTTGTTCTTGGATGCGGTAGTTTGCTAGACTTTCACCACTACCCATATCCCCAAATTGCCCTGGAAACTCATATACAGTTCCTCCTAAGCCATCACCTGGTGCTTGTGGAAGAAGCTGTGTTCCGGGTGTTAAGTAATTATAATCAACAGTTTTAAACTTTTTTGTGACGATCTGTTTTTGATAATTAAATTGAATAATTTTGTCGAGATAAAGTTGATTCGTTTGGCTTAAAGATAAATCGATACCTTTAGGCAAAGGTTTTGCAGATTCGTTACCATCGGCCAAAACCATCTTATGTCCATGTTTCGAGTGAGTAAAGAAGTAAAAGATGCCTTCTTCTTCCATCAATCTAGAAACAAAATCAAAAGCACTTTCTCCATATTGGACGCAAAATTCTCTAACACCCTGGCCACAGCTTGAGACTTTATTATCAATTTCAATCACACCATTTTCTGCGAGAACACTTGTGATAATGCTAATAGCGGACATATTTTGAAAAATTCTGTGATCGCCTGTGAACTTAGTAATCCAAAATTTTGGGTAAATTGCGATTTGATAATAGGCTTTAAAATTTCCTTGTTGATCTCCGATTGTTTGGAGCTGCTCAACCTTTCCTGCAATACCCGAAAAATATCGAATATTATGTTGTGTGCTTAAACTAGCAATAATCTCTTTACCTAAAAGGCTTCCAAAATCGATATCTTGTTTGCTGGAATGAAGCTGCAAAACAAATTCAAAAGGCATTGAAAGCCCTTCAAATCCTTCTAAGCGATCTAAGATAACTGCGTCATCGCCTAAAGGAGTCTTTATTTTTAAACTAAGCGCCGATTGTTCAAGAACCACATCCACAATTATATTTTTCTTAAATATTTCCAAAAAA
>JAIEMR010000101.1 GCA_019751935.1 Alphaproteobacteria bacterium | reverse complement strand
AAATGGTTTCCGTAATCATCGATGCACCCTGACAGATCGTCATAACTGCCATCATTTGCGCCTGAAGGTCTGTTGCAAAACCGGGGAAAGGTTCCGTCATTACGTCCACACCTAACAGCGGAGTCAAAGGGGATTTGATATAAATTCCATCATCTGTTGATTGAAGGTCAGCCCCAGCTTGCCCAAGAATAGAAGCGATACTAGAGATCAAGGATAGAGAGGTATGGGTTAATTCAATTTCCCCGTTCGTGATAATAGCTGCCATGGCATAGGTACCTGTTTCAATACGATCTGGCAAAACATCATGTGTTGCTTTATGGAGTCTATCGACGCCTTCGATTGTAATCGTATCTGTTCCAGCGCCAGTAATTTTAGCGCCCATGGAATTGAGACAATTCGCAAGGTCAATGATTTCTGGCTCTCTGGCAGCGTTAATCAGTTGTGTTTCGCCTTTGGCAAGGGATGCTGCCATCATAAGGTTTTCAGTTGCTGTTACACTGACAAGCGGCATAGAGATTTGAGCGCCTGTTAGCCCATGCGGAGCTGAGGCATGAATATATCCTTCTGATAATTCAATATGTGCGCCTAATTGCCTTAGGCCATTTAAATGAATGTCGACAGGGCGTGTTCCAATAGCGCAGCCGCCAGGAAGGGATACTTTCGCTTCTCCGCACCTTGCTAATAGGGGACCTAATACAAGGATAGAGGCGCGCATCTTACTAACCAAATCGTAAGGGGCTGTTGTATTGGTAATATCAGCAGCTTTAAGTTCGTAACTATAACTGTCAGGTTTATGGTTGATTTGAACGCCATGTTGCGCCAAAAGTTCAGCCATAGTCTGAATGTCTGTTAGTTGAGGAACATTAGTTAAGGTTAATCCTTGATCGGTTAACAAGGAAGCCGTCATCAGCGGCAAGGCGGCATTTTTTGCCCCGCGAATTTGGATTTTCCCCTTAAGGGGGTTGCCCCCAACGATTCTAATTTTATGAGACATATAAACTCTTTTTATATTTTAGGAAGGGTTACACCGGTTTGACCCATGTATTTACCCTGACGATCTTTGTATGAAACTTCACAAGCTTGTTCAGAGCGGAAGAAAAGGAACTGACAAACCCCCTCGTTTGCATAAATTTTGGCTGGAAGCGGGGTTGTGTTTGAAAACTCTAATGTGACGTGTCCTTCCCATTCTGGTTCCAGGGGAGTAACGTTCACGATAATACCACACCTGGCATAGGTTGATTTTCCAAGGCAGATAACCAAAGTATCACGGGGGATTTTAAAATATTCAACAGTTCGGCCTAAAACAAAACTATTAGGGGGGATGATACAAACGTCACTTTCGCGGTGTACCAAACTGTTTGGTGAAAAATTCTTAGGATCAACAACAGCGCTGTCAACGTTGGTGAAAATCTTAAATTCATTGGCAACCCTTGCGTCATAGCCATAAGAAGATAGGCCGTAAGAAATAACCCCTTCTCTTTTTTGAGATTCAACAAACGGGGCAATCATCCCATGCTCAGTAGCTTGTTTTCGGATCCAGTGATCAGGTTGTATGGACATGAAGTAAACTTAGATTTTAATTATGAATTGATGACTGTATCTTAGCCGTTTATTTGGATTTTGCAAAGTTTTTGAGGAAAGAACTTTAAGTCATTCTACAAAATTCTGAAAACTGCTCTTCTACAGTCTCTATTGGCAAGGGTGCGTAGTATTTTGCTTTTGTACCGTAAGATTTTGGTACCTCCCACAATCCATGCTCAAAAATACAATCGAAATCTCCCCATTTAGATTCGACCATCAATTCAGGAGTAATCTGCTTTAATAAACCAGCATGTTTTGACTTGCCATCCTCATCCAAATATAGAACCAGACAATTTGCAGTTGGAGTGTCTAGAGGCTGAAGAATATTTTTGGTAAGTAAGTGTTTAATAAAGTCTGAACTGGCATAACGGTCAGGTTTTTCCCATGCAGCTTCGCGCGCTATTTCTCTATAAATTTCGGAAGATCCTAATCCTAAAGCATAAGCAAAGCAATTGATGTTTACGCTTGGACATAGCAATAAACTCCACTCATTTGGTACAGGTTTTGATTTCCTTTTTAATATTTTTTCTATGAGGTTAATTTGCTGCGGACTGGGCAGCTTAGACTGTGATATCTCTTCTAATTTTTCTCTGATATAGGAATCATACAAATGTAACGGAACAGGCTGTGTGGGCATATTGTCTATGTTTCCTTCTCGGATGTTTGATTTAGTAAGGATAAGAGCATTTGGATATTTTTTGACTTGTTTTAAATCTTTAGGGCGCAGTTGTTGTGTCCATTTAACTTCGATGGGGAAAAATCGACCTTGATCTACGTAAGCTAAATCAACTTCCCCTTCGGCTTTAATATAATAACAGGGATAAAAGCGTTGATAATGACTGACAACAGCAGCTTCAACTAAGGAAGGGATTTTTTCAAAGTCTTCAACTTGTGAAGGAAACACCCACAAACGAGTTGCATGATATATAAATGGATCTTTAAAAATAATCTTTTTAGCCTTTTTGGGCGCAGGCAAACGTTTGTCTTCTATCAAGGCATGTTGAACAAATAAAACATCCATATCTTCTAAAAGGTGTACGTATTCGCGGATAGTATCGTGATGGTTTATTGATGTATGATCGGCAAGCGCATTCCAAGTAACTTGCGTACCATAAGTTTTAATGATTGCCATCAAAACTTCTCTCAAAAAAGTTTCGTTTTTCCCGCGTTTTAAAATATCGCCTCGAATCCAATCCGAATAAGTTCTATAGGTTGCAGTTGAGATACTTAGCTTAGCTGCTTCATCGTTGATTGCTGTTAAAAAACCACCATGTCTTAAATAGTTTTCAAATTCCTTATGCAGATCGTCAATAGAAGGAAAGCTCTCATTTTTGTGCTTGAGATCAAAAACTTCATAAAAAGATAGGGGATAAAGATGAAAATCCACTTTTCCTGCGGTTCCACGTCTACCAGGAAAGCGCATCCGAGCTTCTTTGATGAGAATAGAATCTGATCCAGTTAGCACAACAACAGTACTTTCAAAAGCTCCCATATCAGCGAGATATTTTATGCCCTGGTCCCAGTTTTTAATATAAGTAACTTCGTCCACAATTAGATATCGTAAAGGACCCTTAGGGGGAGTATTTAGATATTGCTGAATTAACTGGATAAGAGCCAAATGATCATTGATAATTTCTCCAGTCATAAAGAATATATCTTGTGAGGATATGTTTTTTTTCTCTAATAAATATTGCATCCATTGTTTTAAATTGGTGGTTTTTCCAATCTGACGTCCACCTACCAAAGTGTAAATGCCTGGAATATCAAAGGGCAACTCATAAATAATATAAGGATTATGTACAAAAACTTGTGTTTTGAGCTTACGTAATTGAGGATCATTCTCTTCAAATTGTTGAAGGGATTGCCAATGCTTATTATGTTCAAAAAATCTTTCCATAAAAGCATCTTATATCAATGACTAAATTTAGTCAATGGACAATGACCAAATTTAGTCACTTGTCATTGCCCAAATTTAGTCATTAACTTCTCAATCCTGCCAGAACGATGGCATAAACAGGACAAGGACCGTTAACAGCTCTAGTCTTCCTAAAATCATTCCCAGCATCATGGCAATTTTAGGACCTTCGGACAGATTCGCAAAGCACGTATGGGGTCCAATGTGTTCACCAAGACCAGGCCCAACGTTTCCAATACAAGAAGCCGCCCCTGAAAGACTGGCTAGAAAATCCATGCCCATGCCTGAAAAAACAAGCGCCAAAACGACCAGGCAAAAACAATAGAGAGTTAAAAACGTATAAACGGAAAACGCCACCGTATCGCTTACTTTTTGATCTTGAAAAAGGGGCACGTAAACTCCGTGTGGGCGCCTCAGTTGCATTAAATGAGCTTTCGTTAAAGTAAATAGGATCTGAAAACGAAAGATTTTAATGCCGCCCGTTGTTGATCCCGTGCAGCCGCCAATTAAGCTAAGGATAAAAAAGAACATAAGGGGAAATTTTCCCCATCTTCCATAATCCGCAGTCACAAAGCCTGTTGTGGTAATGGTTGAGATCGTTGAAAAGGCCCCTTGACGAAGGCTGGTTAAAAAATCAATTTTATTAATTCCCCAATTCCATAAGCAAATCGCGATAGAAGCTATCAAAAGAGTTGCAAGATAGGCCCTTAACTGGCTATCTCGCCGAATGGCTTTGCTATCACCATTCCATAGGCGCACATAGAGAATTAATGTACTGCCCCCTAAAATCATAAAGACAATGATAATGAACTCAATTAAAGGGCTGTTATAAGCGCCAATAGAAGCATCTTGGGTCGAAAGACCGCCTGTCGATACGGTTGCCATTGCGTGGCAAATTGCATCAAAGGAGGACATTCCTGCCCAGTACAAAAGAATAGCGCAAAGAACAGTAAAGAATGCATAGGCAGCTAAAATGGCCGTGGCTATTTGGGAAACACGGGGCAGAATTTTTTCTGAACGATCAGAGAATTCGCTGCGAAAGAGTTGCATACCGCCAATTCTAAGAGTTGGAAAGATCGTCATGGCCATCACAATGATACCGGTGCCACCTAGCCATTGAAGAAGAGCACGCCAAAGAAGAATGCCCTTGGGAGTGGAATCAAGATTTTGAATGACCGTAGAACCCGTTGTTGTAAGCGAAGAAACGGCCTCAAAACAAGCATTGATGAAATTAAGATCAAGATTCGAATAGTAAAAGGGCAGGCCTGCAAAAATGGAAAGGATCACCCAACTCAAAGATGTCATGAGAAAAGCTTCCCGCATCCCTAAGACAATTTTCCCATAAGGACGGTTAGCAAGTGTAAGGGCAACTCCAAAGAAACCACAGATGAATATGGACACTAAAAATCCGGGCCAAAATTGAGAGTGATAAATAAGAAGCTCTGTTAAAAGCGGAATTATCATCGTCAAGGTCAGACCCGAGAGAAGAGCCCCGGTTAAAAAGAGAACAGATCGTAAGTCAATCACTTAAAATTAAAGCCCAGACAAAAGCAGATTCTTGCAAGAATTATAACCTTTTAGGTCAGAAAGCAATAGTCAGGAAATAATAAATTTCTTATTGTGTTGGCTGAGGTAGAGTTTTATCAGCTGAAGTTGGGAAAATATCGACTTTTTCCAAAACCAATTTCACACTAAAACCGGCCTCGCCATATCCCATAGTCATTGCCGTAATAATGCCAGAAGGGAGAACATCTTGGGTAATTTCGTAGTCTGGGTCTGGATTATTGTTGCCTCGGGCAAAGATGGCCATTTGCAAAGACCAAAGCTTATCAACAGATAATAACCTGGGATCGTTGATAACAAGTTTAGGATTTTTAATAGAATTGATGACGACATTAACATCAACCGGTTCGGTTGTATCGCTGCTGCCATCAAACACAACTTTGTTTGAGAAAACAGTTTCACCTGCATTTGCAGCCTCTAAGGATTGCTTTAAATGTTGAAGTGGGAATAAACACCCAACTGGTAAAGTAAGCTCTTTTGGAATGGGTTCCTTATAAATAACTTTTCCCGGACTTGAGGATGCAATATACCCCTCACCCTTCATAATCCCTTCTTCGGCTCCGTTTCGAAGAGTACGCACCGTGAAATGATAGCGACCACCATCCTTAGATTCAAAAGAAGCAATCGATGTTATGTATTGTTGAGAAACGCCCGTTGCATAATAAACCAATAATTCAGAACGCTGCTCAAAAGTCCAACCGTCTCCTGTATCCATCAACTGAACAGAAAGTCTGCCTCTGACATCAGTCACATTTCCGCCTTCGCTTTTGATATGTTTTACAGAATACTCAGCGCGATGAGGAATCAACTCAATGGCATTAGATGTTTTTTTAGTTTCCTGAATAGGTACAGCTATTTGAGGCAGAGCCTTTGGTATTTCACCTTGAGTATTGCTCGCGGGAATGGGTGCTTGAACCGGACTAGGCGCCTCAGCTTGTACATATGAACAGTTTAGTGTGAAAAGGAAAAGAAAGGTTATTTTTTTCATAATTATCAAAATCTTATATAAATCAAAGTGATCATATTCTATTCACACACAATTTTCAAATATACTCTTTGTCTTTTATTTTTTTTCAGCTTTTCCCAAATCTTTTGAGTAAGAGTTTTTTTCAATTTTCTTTACGCCGCCCATATAAGGGATCAAAACATCTGGAACCATAATAGATCCATCTGCCTGTTGATAGTTTTCCATAACGGCAATTAAAGCGCGACCTACAGCAACGCCTGATCCATTCAGGGTATGCACAAATTGCGGTTTTTCGTCGCCTTGGAATGGCCTATAACGTGCATTCATGCGGCGCGCTTGAAACGTATTGCACCTTGAGCAACTGGATATTTCACGATATGTATTTTGTCCTGGCAGCCAAACTTCAAGGTCATAGGTTTTTTCAGCGGCATTGCCAATATCTGCTGTGCATAAATTCAAAACCCTGTAAGCAAGGCCAAGGCGCTTTAAAATCGTCTCGGCAGCCCCTGTCATTCGTTCATGTTCATCCACGGCTTGCTCAGGGGTTGTAATGCTAACAAGCTCAACCTTACTGAACTGATGCTGACGGATCATTCCACGCGTATCTTTACCAGCTGCGCCTGCCTCGAGGCGGAAACAAGGCGTATAGGCTGTATAACGAAGAGGAAGTTCAGCTTCTGTTAAAATTTCCCCGGCAACTAGATTAGTTAAAACAACTTCGGCTGTTGGAATAAGCCAGTGACCCGAATTGGTTTGAAATTGATCATCTCTGAATTTAGGTAATTGTCCTGTGCCATACATGGTGGCATCATTTACCAAAAGAGGAGGATAAACCTCTTGATAACCAAATTCTTGGGTATGAATATCTAGCATAAACATCGCTAAAGCGCGTTCTAACCGGGCTAGCCCATTATAAAGGACTACAAACCGTGCCCCTGCTAGTTTAGCGGAGCGTTCAAAATCCATACCGCCTAAGGATTCTCCAAGCTCATAATGCTGTTTTGGGGTAAAACTAAAAGTTGGTATATTGCCAACTTTTCGGATCTCAACGTTATCATCTTCACTTTTACCGTCCGGGCAATCGTCGGCCGGAGTATTTGAAATGCCAGATAAGATTTCATGAAGCTCTGCTTCAAATTTTTGAGATAAGGCTTCAAGCTCTGGTGTTTTTTGTTTGATTAGATCATTTTTATTTGTTAGCTCGCTTGTATCTTTGCCTTCACGTTTAAACTGAGCAAAATCTTTAGCAATTTGATTTCGTTGATATTGAAGGGTTTGAAGCTCAGTTAATACGCTTCTGTGCTGTTCATCAAGTTTCAAGATATCAGTTGATAAAGGCTCTTTGCCTCGGCGAATTAATCCACGATCAAAAAGTTCTGGGTTGCTTCGAATGGCGCGTAAATCAAACATGGGGCTTAATTTTCCTTTGGCGATAATTTTCTAAGAATGAAACCATAATTATAGATAAACCATAAAGGATAATAAGCGGTAATGCCAGTCCTAGCATGCTTAAGATGTCGGGCGGAGTAATAATTGCAGCGATGATAAATATCAATAAAACAGCAATGCGCCATTTTTGGATAAGCCCTTGACGTGTTACCAAATCAATGCTGGCAAGAAGAGTTAAAACAACCGGCATTTCAAAGCAAATTCCAAAAGCAAAAATCAAACGCATGACAAAAGATAAGTATTCATTAACTTTGGCTTCTAATTGAATAGGAAGGCTGCCCCCGGCTGCAGAAGACTCAAAGCTTAAGAAAAATTGATAAGCTGCTGGAAAGATGACTGTGTAGGCGAATGCGGCTCCTAAAAAAAACAAAATAGGCGTTGCTACCAATAACCCAACAAACAATTTGCGCTCATGAAGATAAAGACCTGGTGCTATAAACAGCCATATTTGACTCGCAATCAGAGGAAAAGCAATAAAGCTGGCAGCAAAGGCAGCAACTTTGATGTAGGTTAAAAAAGCTTCGGTTAGTCCTGTATAGATAAGTCTTCGGCCTTCACCTTTTGCCTGTAACAGGGTTGCTAAAGGCTTTACCAAAAACTGAAAGATAATTTCTGAAAAAAAATAACAAACTGCAAAGATTACAAAGAAGACAATCAGGATATAAATCAGTCTTTTTCTAAGCTCAATGAGATGTTCTAAAAGAGGACGAGGTGTGTCGTTAAGCATTGCTCTAATCTTCTGCGGCAGGTAATTGCACCCAGCTTGGAATATAAGGCATTATTTGTGCGTTTCCACATGTTAATTTAGGAAGAGAATGCCTTATAGAGGCAAGTCTTAGTAAGGCAAGGCCACATCCAGACACACTGGTGCGCATTTCTCCCACTTCTTCATCGCCTAAAAATATCGGCGTAAACGGCGGGGGTGCTTCTCCTTCAATTTTAACAGGCAAAAGGCGTTTTCGGACAAGGCCACGATAACGCGTTCTGGCTGTCAATTCTTGCCCCATATAACAGCCTTTTTTCCAATCAATTGCTTGTAGCTCATCAAAACCATATTCCAAGATAATTCCTTTATCGATTGGAATATCACGGCTTCCATCAGGAACACCTAAGGAAATGCGATGGTTTTCATAACTATCTGAAGGTTCTAAGTTTACTGATAAATCCTTTGCATAAAGACGATAACCAAGATCTTTAAGACGAGGGTCAGCAATCTGAATTGTATCGGGTATAGACTCACTGCTTGCAAAAACTTTATATGTATCGCTCAGGTCAATGATTTCAACTTTGGACCTTAATTTGTACATAGATAAACGTTTGATAAGCTCTGATGTACGGTCACGTTCACAGTCTATTAACCACGTATCTTGGGTTTGAAAGATAAATAGATCAAAAAGAAATTTCCCTTGTGGAGTTAACAGCGCGGCATATATGGCCTTTCCTTGTTCCACGGCCGTTACATCATTGGTAATGAGCCCTTGTAAAAAAGAAGCCTTATCAACACCCGTCAGTTGGATAAGGGTACGATGAGACAGCTCTGTAAAAAAATTCATATTTTATTTACTTTCAGCTGGAGCTTCTTCCTTAATTTCAGTTGAATTTTCTTCTTTAGTTTCAGCTGGAGCGCCAGAAGTATCCTCTTTAATCTTTGCAAAACTCATAACTTTTTTAACACCCTTAACAGAGCTTGCATATTTTCCAACTTTATCAAGTTCTGCTTGGCTTTGAGCGATACCCATTATGTAAACAGTACCATTTACAGTTTTAATGCTGTAATTCAATGACCTTATATCACCATCGCACAGAAGGTTTGCTTTAACTTGAGTGGTAATGACACTATCTTGAAGCATGGTGCCGATTCCTTCACCTTCTTGTGAAACTTCGATATGATTAACCACATGCTGAACTCCGTTAACTTCCCAAGCGATTCTTTCAGCTTCGACTTGCCATTCAGCTTTTGTCACTGTTCCAGCTAACAAGACTTCTCCGCTTTGAACGTTGACGGTAACTTTTGAGTAGAGATCTGGATCAAATTGATACAATTTGGCTTTAAGAGTTACAGAAATCTGACTGTCTGTAACAGTTCCTGTGATGCCTTTTTCTTTTGTGGCAATGGCTCCGACTGTAGCGCCTCCGCCAATAACAAGAGGGGCAATACAAGAGGACAGACTGAGGGCTGCGGTTATAAGAACTAAATACTGACTTTTAAACTTCATAAAAATTCACTTTCGATTTGCCAGGCATTTGGAATATGGACAATAGCTTTTGAGCTGCATAATAAAACAACATCGAACCTAAGAAAAGGATATTCGGCTGCATAGAAAGGTTGATTTTGAAGAAAATGAAGCAATGCATTTTGAATGCGCCTCTTTTGATGCAAAGTAATAGACGCTGCGGCATTTGAAACAGGTCCATTTCGGTATTTTACTTCGACAGCAATCAGTGTCTTTTCTTTTATCATCAAAAAATCAATTTCCCCATAAGGGGTTTTGTACCGATGAAAGGCAATCTTGTATCCTTTATTTTCTAAAAACAGGCGAGCTTTTTCTTCTGAAAGACGGCCTTGTTTATCAGCAGTTATTTCCATAAACCGCTCTGTAATTTTAAAAGAAGACCGGATAAATATTTATCCTTTCTATAGCGTTTGCTATTGGCCTTTGAATATAAATTATCTTCTTCATAGAAAAGCGCGAAAATGGTTTGATACTGTCCAAATACTTTTTCCCGGTTTTCTAAAATATATCGGTATTCTGGCTGCCCCTTTGGGGCTTGGTGATGTCCTGACAAATGGGCAAAACTCGTTATTATGCCGAATAGATAGTCTTGTTTTCTGCCATTAATCATGAGGGTTATAAAAACAGGGGCTCCGCTTGTGCCTGGTAGGGCAAGTGCATAAGGTCCTTTTCCATCTTTTAACCAATTTTGAGTTGCTTCATAGGTTCGAATGGTGACTTCGTCACTGCTTAAAGATGGCTTTTTTAAACCCTCATCGGGCTTGAAAAACAAGGACGAGACAAGCACAGAACGATTTAACGCTAAGGCTTCCTCGTCAAACGGATGTGAAAAATAAGTATCCATTTCATAAAGTTTAAAAGCTCTTTTTAAAAGAGAATTTTTTGACAAATCA
The DNA here is from genome assembly GCA_019751935.1 of Alphaproteobacteria bacterium. Lineage (GTDB taxonomy): Bacteria > Pseudomonadota > Alphaproteobacteria > Paracaedibacterales > CAIULA01 > CAIULA01. The sequence continues at coordinate 10,110 of JAIEMR010000101.1, read as the reverse complement.
ACACTTCCAAATGTTACAACATAAAGGGGGTTGTTCGTCGGCACTTCGGCGATTGAAAAAACTTTTGCTGGTTGAATGCCCCTGACATCTTCTTTCAATTTGATAAAAGCAATATCGTATTTCGCTTCAACCCCTGGAAGATTATTTAAATAACGACTGTCTATTAGAACGCTTTCGGCTTGATAGACTGAGCACCCCCCATTTGTATCAAAGGTAACAGTCAAGTTGTTTACGGGGACAATAGTGGTAGGAGATTTGAGTGTTGAATCACTTTTAGCAAGGATGGAGGCAATCCCATGAGCAGCCGTCGCAACAACATTAGGTGCAATTAAAACGCCAGTCTGGGAAATCAATGTTTTGTTATCATGAACGCTACATACTGATTCGAAAGAAGCTCTTTCTTTTGCTAAATTTATATAGGATTGCTCGTTATGAACTCCGTCGCTCACCATGGCATGGGAATCTTTTATAAATAAAGGAACGCAAGCAAGGATAAATGTAAGGACCAAAAGCAACACAAAATAGGTATGCTTTGAGCCGTCATGGCGAGCCCCCGAGGGGGCGTGGCCATCCAGAAACAACTCCTGGATCATCACGTCGCTGATCGCTCCTCGTGATGATGGTGTTTGTAGTCCATTCCTTTGGAGTTCATGATTGACGGCCTTAGACGGTATCATTTTTATTACTTCTACTATATAACCTCATACACTTTAGATTGGGGATTTATTCTAATAAGTCAACCCATATACCCAAAGTGTTTCAAATTCTGGGTTTGTTGTTTTTCAGGATCTTGGTGCTTTACAGTTAAGTCTGCTTAGCTTCTTTAAACACTTTATGTTTAAAGAAGAGCAGTCTAAACCGTAATATCTCATATACACTGCGTTCCTCGCCCCTCAAACGCCTGCCCGGCTTTTTGAAACACTTTGGGTATAGCTTAAAAGTTCCAAGAAAATTCTTTCTTTTTTTAAAATTAATGCTTAGAATCAATTTTATGTAATTTTTAAATAGGTATAATTATGGACAAATCTTCCAAACCAACTGCATCCAAAGGGTTAATAGCGGGAGTTGTAGCTGTTGCCATTTTAGGATTTGGTTTTTACTCATACTCACAACACAAAAAAGAGAGCGAAGCTCATTCAGATGCTAAGCAAGAGACAAAGCAAGAAGGGAAGAAAGAAGAGGCTGCTAGTCAGACTCATCCTTCAGCTACTTCGGCTTCAACCTCAGCTCCTTCAGATTCGAAGCCAGCTGCAAAAGGTCGTTTTGGCGCGGATGACCGCCAAGAGATCCAGGACATTTTCTTAGCTATGATTCGTGAAAAGCCAGATTTATTTATTGGCGCCGTTAATGATGCAATGCAAGCTCAGCAAGATAAAATGCGCAGCGATATGGAAAAAGCGGCAACAGACATGAAGGATAAATTGTTGACTTCAGGTATTACTTTAGGTTCTGCAAAGGCTGATGCTCATTTGGTTGCGTTTTTTGATCCTATGTGCCCACACTGCCATGATTTCTACCGTTTAGCAGCAGCTTTGGTTGAAAAGCGTCATGATTTAGCGGTTCACATTATTCCTGTGGCAATTTTGGGGCCGAATTCTGTTGCTATGGCTAAAATTTTGATTGCGACATCTCAGCAAGGTGTTGACAAGATGAACACTTTCTTTTTGAAATTTGTTAACAAGACTGCGGAAATTGATCGCGCTAAATTGTTACAAATGGCAAAAGATTCAGGCATTGATGTTGTCAAAATGGAAAAAGATGAACTTGCTGAAGCAACAGAGAAGATGCTTGTTTCTCTGACTCAATTAGCTGAACAAATGAAGATCCCTGGGGTACCAACCATATTCGGACTTCAAAAAGATGGCAAATTGGTTATTGTTCCTCCAATGGATATTGATGGATTCAATAAAGTACTGGATTCTTTTAAAGGTGGCCCAACACCAACACCAACACCAACACCAACAACAGCCCCAGCAGAAGCAAATAGCCCTGTAAAAGCAAATAAAGATCAACGTTAAACTTTAAAATTCAAAGTTTAAAAGTTTATAGCCCCTCAATTTTTATTGAGGGGTTTTTTATTGAACATGCCTATCCTCATGGGCAAAAGCTAAGGCTTTGTGGCCATCCATAAAAACAATCTTTCTAACGGAAAAGTCTTACGGTTCCTTGTGATGGCGAGGAGCTATTAATACTAAATTATATTTCCTTTTAAATATTTATTAACTTTCCCTGTTTATGCTCATAAATAGGTAAGTCTTTAAAAAAATTATAATTTTATGAAAATTAGGGGAAATTTAATGAAGAAAATTTCAAAATCACTTTTGGCGATTGCGTTAATGTCAACGATGCTTGCGGGAGTTTCTTTTTCGGCTGAGGAGTTGGTTAGCGAAGCAGATGTTGCAGCTGCAGAAGCTGAAGCACAGCGGTTAAAAGACATTCTTTTAAAAGAAAAAGAAAATGGTACAGTGCCACCAAGCGATTCATCAAGCAATCCCACAGATTTACCCAGTGCCTCCAAGGGTTCAGCAAGTGCTTCCAAGGGCTCATCTAATGAATCTAAAGCAGAACAGTTTTTAGAAGGCCTGTTTGGAGGAAAAGACAGCGATGGAGCACCAAGCGATTCACCTAATCCCACAGATTTACCTAGTGATTCCAAGGGTTCGGCAAGTGCTCCCAAGGGCCCATCAGTCCCAGCTAAAACAAGCGTAAAAGCAAAACCTAAGCCTGCTGATAAAAAACCCACAGACGATTCATCAGGTGATTCCATAGATCCGTCTAGTGAAGTTGCAGACGATTCCACCGATCCATCTAGTGAAGCTAAAGCTGGTGCGCATCCAAAAGCAACAGATAAGGCAGTCAGTCAGAATGCAAAAGCGGAAGAAAAACTAGTTGAAGAGATGCGGAAATTGCTTGAAGCGATGAAGGCTGAAGAAGCTGAGCTTAAAGCAGACGTGTCTAGCTTGAAACAAGCATTGAGTGAAAGTGCAAAAAATACTGCAGCGAGTAAGCCTGCAGTTGACCCTATAGCAGAAAAACCAGCTGACCACTCTAAAGCAGAAAAAGCAGCTGATCACCCTGTAGCAGAAAAAGCAGCTGATCACCCTGTAGCAGGAAAAGCAGCTGATCACCCTGTAGCAGGAAAAGCAGCTGATCACCCTGTAGCAGGAAAAGCAGCTGACCATCCCGTAGCAGAAAAACCAGCTGACCACTCTAAAGCAGGAAAAGCAGCTGATCACCCTGTAGCAGAAAAACCAGCTGACCACTCTAAAGCAGGAAAAGCAGCTGATCACCCTGTAGCAGGAAAAGCAGCTGATCACCCAGTAGCAGAAAAACCAACTGACTCCACTAAAGCAGGAAAAGCAGCTGACCACCCCGTAGCAGAAAAACCAGCTGACTCTCCTAAAGTAGGAACAGCAGCTACCTCTTCTAAAAAAGGAACAGAAGCTAGCCCTGCAGCGGGAACAGCAGTTGATTCTTCCAAAAAAGGAAAAGCATCTGATGCCTCTAAAAAGCCTACAGCAGCGGCACAGTAAGTTAGTCAATCTTATAAATATGAAGGACCTTCTCTTTTAATTGAGAGAAGGTTTTTTTATTATAAATATGCTAATTCAATCTGTTTAACCAGAGCCCGATCTAAGCACTATCGTTATCGGCGAGGATCATTAAGGAGATGTGTTGACTCAGTGGCTGTTTTGTTGATCCTGTTTTTTTCAAGACCATGCAACTTCTTTGCTCGCGATTGTAAAGGTTTGGGTGTTGTTATTCTATGTATCTCTATTATATTCATTATTTATAATACTTTTAAATATTTGTTAACTTTTTCTGTTTATATTCAAAAGAGTTAAGTCTTTAACAAGATTGTAATTTTTATAAATAGGGGAAGTTTAATGAGAAAGATTTCAAAATCACTTTTAACAGTTGCGCTAATGTCAACAATGCTTGCGGGGGTTTCTTATGCAGCTACATCAGTTACAGCAGCAGATGTTTTAGCAGCAAAAGAAAAAGCAGATGCATTAGCGTTAGCTTTAGCCGAGAAAAACAAAGCAGGTTCACAGAAAGTTGATAGCTTGAAAAGTGCAGCTCTAGACAAAGCGGCTCAACTCGAACTTCAGAAAAAAGAACGTGCTGAAGAAAGAGCTAAAAAGGCTGAGGCGTTTCGTTTAGCGGAAGAAAAAAGAATAAAGGAAGAAGAAGAGGAAGAGGCAAGACTTGCAGCTGAAGAAGAAGAGAAGCAGAAGCAGATTCAGCTTGAGATAGAGGCAGAAACACAAAAAGCAGTAGAAAAAGCTCAAAAAAGAGCTGCAAGGGCTCAAATGGCCACAGATTTGGCTGCTGCGAAGCAAGAAATTGTTGATTTAGCCACGGCATTATCTGTAAAAGAGAAAGAATTAGGTGAGGCTAATGGGGAAATTGTACGTCTAAAGAGCGAAATTGATGATATGAAAGCAAAAGAAGCTGAAATCGCTAAAACTATTATCTCGTCTAACAGAGCTACGAACCAAACACTGCAAAAGCAAATTGCAGGGAACGTAGGAACCGATGTGAAAACAGCACAAGCTGTTGAAAGAGGTTTGGCAGGTTTGAAAAAGAGAGCATCTTCAAAGAAATTAGTAACAGCTGTAGGAGATGAAAATGTTCCGCCAGCTGAGAATGAAGTTGCAGCTCACTAATTTCTTTATCAGAAGTAATATAGGCCTTCTCTTTTAATTGAGAGAAGGCTTTTTTATTAATTAATTTTCTTAAGTTTTACAAATTATTAATCATTTTATATTACATTTGTAGTTAGTTGAGATTTTGAGAATTAAGCTAAAGTAATTTAATGAGAAAAAATTTAAGATTCGTTTTTCCAGCGATTATATTAGCCATCTTTGCAACAAAATCATATGCATTGGATAATCTATTATCTGGCGCTACTGGGGGAATAACAGATGCTGCCACAAATATGCAAGGTGTTGCAAAAGGGGCTGCAACTGACTTAGCCGTTGAAGAAGTTAAAGGTTTAGTGGGCGATTTTTTGACCCCTAAAGTACGTTCTCGATCCAAATCAAATGTGGATGCACAAGATATAGAAGACGCAAAACATAAAGCAGATGAGATTAGAGCTACTTATGATGCTAAAGGAAAAAAAGAAGAAGAAGCGCTTACACAAAAAAAATCAGCAGCTCAATTAGAAGCAGAGCAGCTTGAGCTTAAAAGAAAAGAACGTGTTGAAAAAAGAGCAAAAGAAGCAGAGCAGCGTCGTTTAGAAGAAGAAGCAAGAAAAGAAGAAGAAGCTAAAGAAGAAGCGAGATTAATAGCAGAAGAGGAAGTTAAGCAGAAAGCAATTGAGGCTGAAATAGAAAAAGCAGCTCAGGAAGCTGCTAGAAAAGTAAAAAAGAGAGCTGCAGAACTTCAAGTGGTTAAAGACTTAGCTACGATTAAAGAAGAAATCGTCAAATTAGGCACAGAATTAGCCGCAAAAGAAAAAGAACTGGGCGATGCTAATGTGATGATTACAGCCTTAAAAGCAAAAATTGAAGAAATGAAGGCTAAAGAAATTGAAATTAATAAGAATATTATTGCTTCTAACAAGGCTGAAGAAAAATTGTTAAGGCAATGGATTGCTAATTCTTCTAACACAGCTAAAAAGCCTAAATCTGCAGCAGCAATTCAAAAACGTGCAGGCGGAAAAAAAAGAAAAGGTGTTGGAGCTTTAGATCCGAGCATTGGAATATTTGCTAGGAAAATAGAGACAGCAGGTACGGCTTCTGCAAATTAGGCTTTAGACAGGTAAGAGCTAATGAAATTTGAGTATGAATTTTCGTCATCATCTCATCACAGCATATTATTTTTCTGCAATTCTTCAATTTTTAATCCCAAATTTGCATATTTTAAGCAATTATTAATCGTTTTGATATAGGATGGAATTATTGAGACTTTGTAAAGTTTCTTTTTTTAACACTAAGGAGATAACAGATGAATAAATTCGCAAAAGCTTTTTTGATGATCGCTATGATTTCAGCAACTCTTGTTGCTAATACTTATGCAGAGGAAGAGCACACAGAAGAGACAGCAACTGAAACTGAGAAGCCAGCTGCTGAGTAAAAGTATAAGTTTGAGAAACAGATTATAATCCAGCTAATAAATTACCGCACTCGGTTAAAATAGTTAGAGTTCTGTTAAGAATATCTCTTTCAAAGATCAACCTTCTTTTCTTATGAAAAGAAGGTTTTTTATTAAGAAATTACTGAAAATTTATTTGTTTACAGGCTAAATTCAATAAAAAATTTAATTAAATAAAAATATTTGATTTTATATTAGTTTTAATTATGAATATCTATCTGTACTTAATTAAAACTTAAAATCAAAGGTTCATTTATGTCAAATTTTATTATTAATTTTTCACGGATTGTAGTGTTGGCAGTCCTATCAATGTCTTCGCAAGCAAGCATTGCTATGGAAGAATATGACAGTACTGAAGCTAATTCCTCCGATACTGGTTCGTCTTTAAAAAGACAAAGAACAAGTGACAGCAATAGTGAAGACTCAGGTTTTGTGACTCCCTCTTCTGACGATGAGGAAAAAATAAAAAGTCATTTAGACCCTCGCATCCAAGCTTTATACAAACAATATTCTGGTTTCTCATTTGAGCCTGCCCCTGTACGTCCATCAACTAAACAATCAACTTTTCCACCAAAGAAACTTTTTGATAAAGAAAACTCAAGGAATGGTTCTGATAAAGGCTCTCTTAAAGGGGCATGGTATAAAAAATCAGAAACTGGTAACTGGGTATTAAAGCTGGGAGATAATAATTATGCAACAGTTAGGCCGACCGGACCTGTGGAGCTTTTATTTGGTAGTGATGCGCTTAGTAATGGGGCAGTGTTTAATTATTATTCGGTTTTAGAAGCGCAAATTGATGCAGAAAGAATGGCTAAAGCTAAGGGTTATCCTTTTTCAAAAAAACAGCCCTCTTCTAAAAGAAAACCATTTTATAGAAGGTAAAAATTAACCTCGTTTTAACGTAAACTCCGTCAAAGTAGGGTGTATGAAGCACACTCTACTTTTTTTAAATCGGCGTTTATTATCTGGGCTAATCCTTGGGGTTTTAGCTGTAACCTTTTCTGTTTTTTTCTTTAAAACTAAAAGCGCTGTTCAAAAACAATTTCCTCAAGTCACAGTTGCGGCTGCCATTAAAAAATCAGTTCCTTTAGAAGTCAGAGTCCCGGGCCTAACCCAATCACAAGAAGCCATTCAGATCCGAAGCCGCATTGATGGGGTTCTTAAAGAGATTCATTTTCAAGAGGGTCAAATTGTTAAGGAAAATGATCTACTCTTTACCTTTGATGACGAAGCGATCCAGGCGCAGCTTCGTCAAGCAGAAGCAAACCTTTCTAAAAATATGGCTCTTTTTGAAGACGCTAAGATTGAAGTCAAACGAAACCAACCTTTGCTAAAAAAAGGTTTTGTTACAAACTCTGCCTTTGATCAGTTGCAGGCCAATATGAAAAGTCTTGAAGGCACAACTAAGGCTGATCAAGCGGCTATTGATCTTTTAAAGGTGCAACTCGGTTACACAAAAATCCACAGTCCCATTACAGGCCTTGTTGGTTTTCATAAAGTCCTTCTTGGAAATTATGTCAGAACCGAAGAAAACACGCCTTTAGTTTCTGTAGTTAAAGTTGATCCTTTAGAGGCTCTCTTTAATTTACCAGAGCGGTATTTACCCCGCTTGTTAAGTCAAGACTCAAGCAAAATTGGCGTCCAGCTTTTAACGATGAATGGGGATTTGCTTTCCCAAAAGGCAAGCCTTTTTGCCTTTGATAATGAGGTTAAATCCAATGCAGGCATAATTCCCATCAAGGTTAAGATTGAAAATCACGTAGTGAATGGAAAACCAGCACTTCTTCCTGGGCAATATGTTATCTCACTCCTTCAGCTAGGAATGGAAGAAAATGCTTTGGTTGTCCCGTTATCAGCCATTCAAAATGGCCAAAATGGATCCTATGTCTTTGTTTATAATGCCGAAGATCACACAGTTCATTATCGTTCCGTAAAATTAGGTTTAACAACCAATACCGAAGCAATTGTTACAGATGGCCTTAGAGAAAACGAAAAGGTGGTTGCATCAGGACAGATAAGGCTTAGTGATAAAATTAAAGTTTCAGTAATGCCATGAACATTTCACGCATTTTTATCCTAAGACCTGTGATGACAACATTAATCACTGTATGGGTCGTTATGGCGGGGATGTTTGGTTTTTGGAATTTACCCATCAGTGCACTCCCTAAAATTGAATTCCCCGTTATCCAAGTGAGAGCAAGTTTGCCAGGGGCAAATCCAGTTACTATGGCACAAGCCGTTGCCTTGCCATTAGAACAGCAATTTTCCTCAATTCCTGGCCTCGAAGCGATGACATCAACAAGCGCTCAAGGGACAAGTTTAATCACCTTGCAGTTTGCGCTTGATGTCAATATCAACGCTGCTGCCCAAGATGTAGGAACATCGATTTCTACAGCCCAGGTTAATTTGCCACCTAATATGCCAAGCTTGCCAACTTATAAAAAAGTTAACCCAGCAGAACAGCCTATTATATTTTTAGCCATAACTTCCCCTACTCTTCCCTTATGGCAAGTGGATCAATATGCTCAAAACTATGTGGTTGACAGGCTTTCAATGATACGCAATGTGGCGCAAGTTGCTGTTATTGGTGAACAAAAATATGCCGTTCGCGTTTATGTTCGCCCTGAAATTTTAAAGTCGCGCAACCTTAGCTTAGCCACTATTGCTAATGTCATTGCCCAATCAAACATCAACGCGCCCACGGGACTTCTTCAAGGGCCTGTTCAAGTTCAGTCTTTAACGCCTAATTCACAACTTAAAAATGCTGCTGAATTTGCGCAAATCATGATTCCAAATCACGATGGTTTACGCCTAAAGGATGTGGCTGAGGTGGTTGATGACGTTGAAAATACTTATAGCGCCGCGTGGTTTGATAATGAACGTGGCATTATTTTGGCTGTTAGCAGACAACCTGGATCAAACACGCTAGAAGTTGCTGAAAGCATTAAAGAAATCTTACCAAGTATAGAAAAACAACTTCCCCAAAGTATCAAAATGACGATGCTGCTTGATCGTTCTGAGCCGATTCAAGCATCCGTCAATGACGTCGAATTTACCTGTATTTTGACAATTGCCTTGGTTGTATTGGTGATTTTTTTGTTTCTACGGAACGCAAGGGCAACTCTTATTCCGACAGTGACGTTACCTATATCTATGATTGCGACTTTTGCTTTAATGTCGGCTTTTGGTTTTAGCCTAAACAACTTAACGCTGTTAGCCTTAACCTTAGCGACGGGCTTTATTATTGATGATGCAATAGTGGTTCTTGAAAATATCGCGCGTTACAGGGAACAAGGACTATCTTCTCTTGAGGCAACCCTTAAAGGAACGGAAGAAATTGGATTTACTGTGATTTCGATGACATTATCATTGGTTGCGGTTTTTATTCCCATTTTGTTTATGCCCGGCATTGTTGGGCGTTTGTTGTTTGAATTTTCATTGACTCTGATTATCGTTATTTTGATGTCTGGAATTGTGTCCCTAACCTTAACGCCAATGATGTGTCGTTATTTAATGAAAACATCTCACGAAGAATATGAAAATAATTTTTATAAATTCCTACGGGTTTCTTTTGAACGTCTTGAGTTTGCTTATGAAAATAGTTTGCAGTGGGTTATGAAACGCCAAACTCTGATCTTAGCTGGAACAGGCATTATTTTTATAATCAACGTGGCTTTTTACGTTGTTATTCCCAAAGGGTTTTTCCCGAATGAAGACACAGGACTTATTTATGGTGTAACCGATGTTGCCCCTGAAGTTTCGTTTGATGCGATGGCATCCGCACAGAAAAAATTAATGGAGATTATAAAAAATCAGCCTGAAGTTGAAAATTATAATGCGTCTGTGGGAGCATCATCGACAACCGTTGCACAAAACGAAGGGCGGATTTTCTTAAAATTAAAATCGATTGAAAGTGGCCGAAAGTCCATTGAAAAAGTAATGGATGATCTGCGGGAAAAATTTAGTAAAGTCCCTGATGTTACCGTTTCCCTTCAAGCAATTCAAAAC